>NZ_JAVCWM010000032.1:0-74560 GCF_030846495.1 Massilia scottii
CGGGATCGATGACAGTGAAGCGTATCGCGGCCGAATTACGCTCTAGCGAAGTGACGGTGTACAACCGGCTTCACGCGCTGCATTTGGCGGTGATGGACGCCTTGCATGACTTGGAAATTAGGGCACAAGATCTCGCTGAGGGCTAACCGCAGCGCCCACCATATCCCTCGATGTCTCGGGCGCCGAATACGTTTCTCATTATCAATGTTGGCTGATCGAACCGTGCGGCATCGCGTGCGTCTGCGTCACGTCCGGAGACCTTGACTGCCTTTTCGACAGCCGCGTGCGTCAAGTCCATCAGTTGCTACCATCGCAACAATTACCTGCGCATAACCATCGCGTTCGCCTGACAAGGGAGGCTTCACTATGTAGGAAATCTTGTATGATGTTATTTTTCTAACAATTTTGACCGAAAACCAAAATGATTCGTCACTTCTTATGCGCAGCGGCCACCACGCTTTGTCTCGTTCCCGCCCATGCTGCTGTCAAAACCTATGATTGGAGCTTCACCGGCGGCTTCTTGGAGTACTACGGCGCTCCTAAAAAAGCCACCCTCCAAGGTAGCTTCATCGTGAACGACCTGGACGCCAACGGAAAGTTCGACACGTCGGAGCTGGTGTCCCTCGAGTATAGTTTCAAGGACTATGTTAAGTGCAGCGGCTGCATGATCGACAGCTTTGCATGGATACCTGGCCAGGCACCGGAGTTTTCTATCCATTACTCGTATCACGATGGCGGCGATTTTTCTATGAATGAAATGCTGCACACGGGAGTGCGCTACAGCTTTTCCGTCCGCTCTGGTTTGAACGAGCCGTACTACGGTAGCGGCTACTGGACGCCCGATGTTAAATGGAGCGTCAGTGCCGTACCGGAACCGCAGACATGGCTCATGCTGGGCGCGGGTCTGTTCGCCATCGGCTCTGTAGCGCGTCGCCGCAAGGCGAGTTGACTCGCAACCGGGCCATCTAGTCGCCAGCTTTGCCAACCTAGCGGCGATCACGCTTGGTCGAGCTGGTGTCGGGGGCAAACGAAACTCAAAAATTCGTACGAATACGGCTGTATAGGATTCAAAGAGCCAGCATAATTATGGAGAACGGCAATGATCCAAAATAGTGTATCCATACATAAGACTTCAGGTGCGCAAGACGACTTAGTTTTACTTCGACTATCAATTCCTACAGACGGCGATATAATTGTAGAGCTATATTCCGAGAATGACCGTCTCGCTACTTTTGCTCATGTCCTACGAGAGTATAAAAAGCGAACAGATAAGTCTTCGTGCAATTTTTCTTTTGGAACATTTGATCCCACCGATGCTGGAGGTGGGGTGGAATTTCACCTTGCGAAAGCTGGGGCGCTTTCAAAATTGGACATAAAGTTTTCAAATGAATCGGAAAAAGGTAAAACTGCCCCAAATAAAATCACGGCTTTTGTAATGCCAGAGCCCACTGAGCAATTTATTATTGAGCTTGACCAGCTAGCGTTATTCAATACAGGCACTGCAATATGGAAGCTGCAGGGCTAATTTATTGATAGGGAAATATATAACAATAATCGAACCTAAGACAGGCTGAGCCAATTGCAAAACTATTCAGTGAACCGGCCAGCATGAGGAAAGTGTGATTTTTGATCACGTTTTTTTGATTTTCCACGAATTCTGTTGGGCTACCGTGATGGACTCATGGTCAATCACCGTCCCGTCTTGAACTTCGCGTACGTCATGGTAATCACCATGCGGATCCATCTAAAGGCGCGCAATTTCAGCAGCCCGCATTTCCGGCAAGCCTATGCGGCAGATGGCATTGCACAAAGCATGCAAGCCATCCCCTCGCCCGACTGATACGACAGGCAACGCGAATCAGCGCCCCGTCTTGAACTTCGTGAACGTCCTGGTCATCACCCTGCGGATATCCTGCGGCACCGCTTCCGGCGCGACCATCTTTTTCATATCCTCGTCCGACAAAAACACGCTCTTGTTCTCCGCAATATCCTTGCGCACGAACTTCATGCCTGCCTTGTTCGGATTCGCGAAAAACACCTTGTTGGTCAGTCCGGCCTGCACTTCCGGACGCAGGATATAGTTAATCCACAGATGCGCATTGTTCGGATGCGGCGCATCGGCCGGAATGGCCATGGTATCGAACACCAGCGGCGCGCCGTTCTTCGGTACCAGCGCCTCAATCTTGACGCCCTTCTTGGCATCGATGGCGCGCTGGCGCGCGATATTGATATCCCCTGCCCAGCCGAAGGCTACGCAAATGGCGCCATTGGCCATGTCGTTGATATACCCGGAAGAACTGAACAAGGTCACGCTCGGACGCACCGCCTGCAGCACCTTGCCCGCTTCGGCATAATCGGCCGCGTTCTTCGAATACGCCGGCTTGCCCATGTAATGCAGCGCCGCCGGAAACACCTCGGACGGCGAATCGAGGAAGGACACGCCGCACGATTTGAGCTTGGACGTGTACACGGGATTGAAAATGAGCTCCCACACATTGGCCGGCATCGGCGTCGTTCCCAGCGCGGCCTTGACCTTGTCGACATTGATGCCAACCGTCGTGTACCCCCACATCCAGTCCACCAGATACTCGTTGTTCGGGTCCAGGGTGGCCAGCTTGGCCTGGACGCCCGGGTCAAGGTTGACCAGGTTCGGCAGCTTGGACTTGTCGAGTTTGCGCAGCAGCTTGCCGTCGATCTGCTGGCGTGCCCAAGGCGCCGTCGGCACCACGATGTCATACCCCGATTTCCCGGCCACCAGCTTGGCGTTCAACACTTCGTTACTGTCGAAGACGTCGTAACGCACCGTGATGCCGGTCTCCTTGGTGAAGTTCTTGATCGTGTCGTCACCGATGTAGTCGGACCAGTTATACACGTTCAGGACCTTTTCCTCCGGCGCCTGGGCCTGGGCAGGAGAGCCCGACCAGATCACCGCGGCCAGGGCGGCAAGACCGAGCCCGAGCCGACGTTGTGCGTGCGTATGCCGATTGACTGCCACCATTGATGCCTCCGTAAGTAGATGAAAGCCCCGCATATCGGGGCGCACTGCCAGAATGATCGGGCATTGCGGCCCCGTTGGCAAGCGCCGCCGCGCATGCCGAGCCAGGGTCTGTCTGACAGAACTACGTCGGTAGTGTAGAAGTCTACGGGCGATCAGTTGCACCGGCGCGCTATGGTCCTTGGCAAACGTGCTATGACCGCTTTGTGCGCTGGTCATGCGATGGCACTTGGCATCGCTTACTCAAGATATTGCAGGCTCATGCCGATCTCAAAGACTTCCGCGCCGCCGCGACTCGCTACGACAAACGTGGTCATCACTTCCTTGCCACAGTCTGTCGCCACTATTCTTCTATGGCGCTTCCAGATTCAACCAAACAGACCCTGGCTTGCACAACTTTACAATTCAGATCCGGAATTGACCAATGATAAGTAAGGCCACGGTTGTTATTGCCCATGGGAATTGTTCGAGTTTATACTGAGAGTCTTCCCGCAGTTGCGCCAACTTCCAACTGGACACGATGAATCCTTACGAACCACCCAAATCCAATAGTCCCCCCATCTCATTCCTGAATACGAACTCGCACCCAGTCACCTGTCCGCACTGCGATGAGGCTTTTCGCGGAACGCCAAAAAAAACCTTTCTGGGATTTCAGCAGTACGGCTGCCCGGCATGCAGCGAGAAGTTCAAGTATCCGCTGTCGCGCGGGTATCGCATCACCTACTGGCTGCTGCTGCTCGGTTCATTCGGTATGATGGTCGATAAACCGGGCGCACAACCGAATCTGTTTACGCTGTTGATGGCGATCGCGGTAATCTGGGATCTTTATCTGATGTGGAAGCGCCGATAACGGCGCGTAGGCATGGGCGCTAAGGTCTGCCTGAGAGAACTGCATAGGTGTGTAGAAGTCTAAGGGCGATCAGGTGAACAATTGTCCGAACATCGTGGGTCGAACAGATTTACCCGAACAGCAATGGCAGCGGCTCGCAGTACACCTGCCGCCCAAGCCGCGACCAGACAGACCCTAGCTCACATCGTCCCTCTTGCGGTATCCTTTCCGCTTCTCCCCTTCCCGGACAGTTTCCGACGATGAAAACAACCCCTGCGGCACCCGACGGGAACACCCCGGAACCACGCATGTACCGGGTGGTGGCCGACAGCATCCAGACCCTGATCGCCGCCGAGGGCATGCGGCCCGGCCAGCGCCTGCCGGCCGAACGCGATCTCTCCGCGCGCCTGGGCGTGAGCCGCGCCTCATTGCGCGAAGCGCTGATCGCCCTCGAACTGGGTGGCGTGGTCGAGGTGCGCAGCGGCTCGGGCGTGTATGTCAGCGCGCAGGCGGGCGGCGCCAGCCAGGCGCCCGAAGTCGGCCCGGGACCGTTCGAGGTGCTGGCGGCGCGCCGCATGATCGAAACCGAGGTGGCAGGCATCGCCGCCAAGATGGCCACCGATTCAGCCATCGACGCCATCCTCACGGCCGTGCTGGAAATGGAGCGCGACCATGAAGACCGCGCCAGCAACGAACAGGCCGACCGCAACTTCCACCTGGCGCTGGCACGCGCCACCGGCAACACGGCGCTGGTGGGCGCGATCGACTACCTGTGGAACCAGCGCGGCACGCTCTGGCACAAGCTCAAGGAACACTTCCAGACAGAGGAATTGCGCAAGCAGACGCTGATCGACCACCGCAACATCCTGGCGGCGATCGCCGCGCACGACGTGGCTGGCGCGCGCCACGCCATGCGCACCCACCTCGAACGCGTCACCCGGACCTTCTCCCGTGCGTAAGCGGGCCATGGCGCCGCGCACCGGCGGCTTTACCTACGTGGGGCTGATGGTGATGGTCGCGGTGATCGGCGTGGCGACGGCAGCCACCGTCTCGGTGGGCGACCTGGCGCGCCGGCGCGAAGCCGAGAACGAGCTTCTGTTCGTCGGCAAGCAGTACATCCGCGCCTTTCTCGAATACGAACTCAATACCCCGGAAGGCCACGCCAGCCATGCGCCATCGCGCCTGGAAGACTTGCTGCAGGACCCGCGCCAGCCGGGCATGAAGCGCTACCTGCGCCAGATCTATCCCGATCCGATCACCGGCAAGGCCGACTGGCAGTTGGTGCGCGCGCCGGGCGGCGGCGTGATGGGGGTGCGCAGCGCATCGTGCGCGCCGACGATACGGCGCAGCTTCCTCGACGGCGACTGGATGTACCTCGATGGCCAGAAGCGCTACTGCGACTGGCAGTTCGCGTATGTGATGGCGTGCGGCGGGAACTGCAAGGACACGCTCAAGCCCGAAGACTGAGATCCACAAACGAAAAAGAACCACGCACAAGGTTGCCCTTGCGCGTGGCCAAACCGGCCACAAGGGCCGCTACTTCACCTGATCGATTGATTACCTGAATACGCAGGCACGCGCGATGTTGGCGGCGTTGGTGTCCTTGCCTGGCTCATTGCCTTTCGAGGTGCCGACGAAAGTGGCGCAACGCGACGACGCCTTGTTCGACACGAAGTCGGTCATGGTGGCGACATCGTAGGCCTTGGCCAGCACTGGCAGTTTCGAGGCATCGAAGCTGCTGTTCACGCCCACGCCTGCATTGACGTTATAGATCGTCACGCCGTTGATGGTGACGGTGCGTGCCGACTGGCTCGAACAATTTCCGCACGAACGATACAGCTTGCCGCCTTCTTCCGCGTAGAAGTTGGTGATGACGATCTTGCTGTTTGCGCCATTATTCTGGAACATCTTGTCGGCTGCCTTGTAAGCCGCACCGCCGGTGACGGTCATGGTGCCGGCGCCTTTGATCGTGGCTGCATCCTCGCCCACATCGCCCCAGTACACGTTCTCGATCTTGCAGTTGCCCGCGCAATGAACGCCATCGGCGCCGCCGGCGGTCAGGTTGCGGCCGGCGCCCTTGGCAGAGTCGCCCAGCACCACGTTCTTGAGGGTGGCGCCAACGCCGAGGGTAAAGTGGGGAATCTGGCTTTCCGACTGGCTGCCATCCATCTTCTTGGTATTACCGACCAGGCAAACCATCTTGCCGTATTTGACCAGGCCATCGAACACGGTGTTGGCCGGTACGTCGGTCGTTTGCGTGACCAGCACTTTGGTGCACGACGGGATGGCGCGCTTGCCGGGGGCGGCCGATGCGCTGGTGGCGACGAACAGTCCGACGACTGCGAAAAGAAGGGCGTTGAATCGTTTCATGCTGACTCCTGATGGATGAATGAAGTAAGCACCCCCGCCAGGGGATGGCCCGAACAGGGCGAAATTACTGCGCCAGGTTGGTGCGCGCACCGGCGGTGGCGATGGCTTTCGCTTTCACGCCCGCAGCCGCGCTGGCGGTGTAGGCGTAGCCGGTAGGGCCGTAGGCCTTGGTGGTTTTCCAGTCGGTGGCGTTGGCGTAAATGCCGTCTTCCGGCGCGCCCCAGGTAATGCCGCTGCCAACGAAGTTGTTGCGCAGGTCCCAGTAACCGAGTTTGGCGCTGTCGCGCGAGGTGACCGGGTTCCTGACGTTCTCGAAGTAGTTCGACTCGACCAGCGCCATCGCGCCCATGCGCACGTTGATGCCCGAGGTGTCGACGTTGCCGAAGTAGTTGTTGAAGATGTGGGCTTTACCGTAGCGCAGCAGCGGCAGGCGCGACTTGACGTTCTCGAAGCGGTTGTTGTGGTAGGTGGTCAGCGAGCCGGCGTTGAGCGTATCCTTTTCGCTGAAACCATTGAGCGCCACCTTCTGGTAGTTGTACACGTAGTTGTACGACACCGTGATGTGGTTGGCGCCCTTCTTCATGTCGATGCCGCCGTCGAACGACGCATCGCCGGCACCCGGGCACGATTTGATCGAAGCGAAGATGGTGTTGTGGTCGACCCAGATCTTGCTTGGCTTGCCGCTCGACGTGCCTTCGATCGAGATCGAGTCGGCATCTTCGCCGCCCTGCAGCAGGCCGATGGTCATGTTCTGCACGATCACGTTACTCGAATCGCCGACGATACGGATGCCGAAGTTGGCGGACGAATCGGCCGCGCCGCGGATCGTGATGTCGTTCTTGCCCTTGATTTCCAGCGTTTGCGCCGGTTTCTTCCACTGCGCGCAGACATCCTTGACGCTGGCGAAGTCGAACTTGCCGGTGTAGTTCAGTACCAGGCCGCCGCTGCCCGAATACGCCCTGATCTTCGCGGCCATCTCGGCCAGCGAAGATACGTTCACGGCAGCCTTGCTGCCGCCGCCCGTGGTGGCGGCGCCGTAGCCCACCGGTCCGGCAACCGCCTGGGTCGCGGCCAGCACAGCGGCGGCTGCCAGGGTCAGTTTCAATGTCGATACGTTCATGCGCTTACTCCGTAAGTATTGGTATTTTTTAAAACGCCGGACCGGCCGGGATGATTTCCGCTGGCAGCGATGTAGACCGAACGGAGCGCCGCATTGTTGCCGTATTGCATCCACTGAAAGCATGGGTAAATGCGTACTGCGGGTCGGCCGTCATGCAAATAAATCAACGTTCGCCAGGTCTGCTGCGAGGATGCTCGTTTTTATGATGACGTGTCAATATCGTGTTAAATGATTAAAAGCATTATTAAGATACCAATTGTCGCGACGGGTGCCGGTTAGCGAATGCACGGATGTGAGATTGTCACAGCGAATGACTTTATTTTTTGGGTAACGTCTGTTTATATGTGCTAAACACGTATCAACGTCGCCAAGATGATGTTCGCGATGCAAAGTGGGCAAATCTGCCTGCATTTCAAGATCGATAAGACCTGATGCTTATTAAAAATGTAAAATACAAGCTCAAAAAACAACATCTGGTATGACCAACCTGCGCTACCGGTCGATCCATTGCGCTTATTGGTCAGTCCACATGGCGATATAATGTTGATAATGAGTCGTTCTGGCTATTTTTGGCCTGACCAAAAAAATCGAATAATGAAGGGGTGATTCAGAGACGGCTGAAAGGCATGCCGTCGCGAGTGTTGCCGGGGGCACCACTGTAGAGGTTGTAGACGCCGGCGCCGCTGTCGGGCGCGACAAGAATCCAGGTCGAGGTACTTTCGGTCAGGGGATCGAGTGGCAGGGTGCGCAGGTATTTGCGCTCCACCAGCTCCCCGAGCGTCTGCGGATAGCGTCCGTTATCGCCATAGAACTTGTCGATCACCCCGCGCGTGATGTGCAGGTTCTCCTTGAGGACCGTCTCTTTCGACTGGTCGATGCTGCGGAAAAAACGCGGCGCGGCGATCGTCAGCAGCAGCGCCAGGATCGCCAGCACCACCAGTAGTTCGATCAGCGTGAAGCCGCGCTTACCAGCGCCTGTACGCAATGCCATTCAGGCCCACCTGTTCAGAATTGGAGTGCACATCGTAGACATCCTCGCCCGGCTTGGGGTCGGCCGGGTCGCTCTGGTAAGAGCGCAGGCGCCACGTCTGTTCCGCCGGCACGGACGGATCGTCATGGAACGGATCGCGCGGCAGCGCGCGCAGAAAGAACACCTTGCGCGCCTTGGCGCTGCGCTGGTCAGGCACGCCGTCCACCAGCGCCTGCAGGTTGGACGGATAGCCGCTGCCATCGAGCAGGCTGGCGATGCGGCCCTCGCCGGCCGCGCGCTTGTATTCGTCGAGCGCGGTGCGGATGTCGCGCAAGGCCAGGCGCAGCTCCTGCTCTTTCTGGCGCTGCACTGCCACCTGCGCCAATGGCAAGGCAATGGTGGACAACAGCGCCACGATCGCCAGCGTCACCATCAGTTCGATGAGCGTAAAGCCGCGCATGCGCATGTCAGCCACCACTCCGTTCAGGCAGCAGCGGGCTGGTCGGCGCTGGCGCAGGCAATGGCGGCGCCGGCTCCTGCGGCACCGGCTGGCCGGGCTGGCCCGCGTGGCCGCCCTGCCCGCGCAGGCTGCCATCCGTACCCGCATCGAACTCCACCTCGCCGCCGGCGCCACGCGCCTGGTTGCGCAGCACGCGCGGCGTGATCGACAGGACGATCTCTGTCTTGGTGCGCTCCCTGCCCTTGCTGCCGAACAGGCGGTCGAGCATCGGCAGCTCGCCCAGGCCCGGAATGGCGCTCGACGAACGTTTGTCGTTATCGCTGATCAGGCCCGCCAGCACCTGGTTTTCGCCATCGCGCAGGCGCAGCACCGTGCTGGCATTGCGCGCGCCGATGCGGTAGCCGTAAGGCTGGTCGTTACTGTCGAAGATCGTGCCCAGGATGCTGCTCACTTCCAGACTGAGTTTGATCGACACTTCATCGTCCATATACACAATCGGCTCGGCTTCGAGCTTGAGGCCGACGTCGAGGTAATTGACCGACTGCGAGGTCACGCCGGTCGAAGTGACGTTGGCCGACACGCTCGGCACCCGCTCGCCGACCCGGATCAGCGCCTTTTCACGGCTCTTGATGCGGATGCGCGGATTGGCCAGCACGCTGACGTTATCGCGGTTCACCGATGCCGACAGCCGCATCGGATCGACGCTGGCCAGCAGGCCGCGCGAGTTCAGGCTTTTCAGGTCGCTGAGGGTGAACGGGCTGGTGGTGACGCTCCCGTCGTACATCACGGTCGATGCGCCGAGCGGCGTCAGGCTCACGTTGCCCGGCCACTTCACGCCCAGCGACTCGAGGTCGCTGCGCTGTACTTCCAGAATCTCGACCTCCAGCATCACCTCCGGTTCGGCCACGTCGTGCAGCGCCACCAGCTTGGCCGCCATCAGGATGGTCTCGGGCGTATCGCGCAGCACCAGCATGTTGAGTTTTTCATCCACCACCAGGTCGCGCGTCTTGAGCAAGGTGCGCAAGCTGTTGGCCACCGTTTTGGCTTCGGCGTTGGCGATGCGGAAGCTGCGGATCGTCAGCTTCTGGTACTCGCGCTGCTTGGCCGAGTCGTTCGGGTACAGCAGCACGGTGTGCTCGTCGACGATGCGCTGTTCCATCTGCACGCTCATCAAGAGATTGCGCAGCGCCTGTTCGATGGTCGTGTCGCGCAGATTGAGCGTGACGCGCAGGTCGGCCGGCACGTCCTTGTCGAGCGTGAAGCTGATACCCGAAGTGCGCGACATCGATTCGAGCACCGCGCGCAACGGCGCGTCGTGAAAGCGCAGGCTCAGTCGCTTCTGGAACGCCTTGCCCAGCGCCGTGCTGGGCGGCGCGCGTTCCGCGCGCTCGCGCAGGGCTTGCAGCAGTTTTGCCGCGCGCTGGTTCCTGGGGTATTTTCCCAGCAGCGCACGCAAGGCCTCTCCCGCTTCCTCGCGCATGCCGGCGGCAAGCAGCTGCTCCGCGCCGGCGAGCGCCTGCGCCTGCGCTTGCGCCGCGGCCAGGCTGCGCATGCCGATCATGGACTGGTCCACCGCGCCCAGGACGGCGGCGCGGCGGTATCCGTCCTGCGCCGCATCCCACGATCCGCGTGCCACATCCTGCGCCGCCTGCGCCAGCACCTGGTTGGCCAGCTGGATGCGGGTATTGGCCAACAGGACTCGCGCCTCGATATGGCCCGGTGCGGCGGCCAGCACCTGCTCCAGCCGCGACATGCCCTCTTCCAGCTTGCCGGCATCGAGCAAGGCGCGCACTTCCGGCGGCATGGGCTGCGGTCCGGCCGCGCACGCAGCCAGGCCGGCCAGGCTGCATACCAATGCCACATTGCGTGCGATTTTTCTCATTCTTCTGTCCCGAAACTGATCCGGTGTTCCTTGCCGGTTTGTTGATCCTGAATGTTCACCGATTCCTGGCGCAAGGCCAGCACGCGATAACGTTTTTCGAGCACGGTGCCGGCGCGCGCCAGCAGCACGGCGTCGTTGCGCAGCAAGTAGGCTTCGCGCACGCCGTCTTCCAGCTTGAAACCCAGCAGCACGAACGGCGCCACCGGCTTCTCGCTGGCGTCCGTGGCATCCGCCGCCGCGCTCTCCGTGCCCTGTGCCGCCGGCTCCGAGGGGCCGCCGGCAAACAGGTCGGGCACAGGATCGGCCGCATCGGCGATGACGGGCGGCGCGCGCACCGGCGCCAGCGCGGCCAGCGCCGTTTGCAATCGGCGCGGACGTTCGCTCACGCCCACCACCTCGGGTTCGGGCGGGCTGTCGAACAGCATCAGCAAGCCGACGCCCAGCATCACCGCCAGCATGATCTTGAGGCGGGTCGACATCACGACGCCCTTTCCGCCGGTGCTTGCACCGTAAACCAGACCGAAAAGAGCAGGCGCGCCTCGATACCGGCGCCGACGGGGGCGCGGTGGATGCCTAGTTCGTCGAGCGACAGGCCGGGAATGGCCTGGGCCGCGCGCAGGAAACGGCGCACCTGCGGATAGGTGCCGGTGGCCGGCATCTGTACCTGCCAGCGGCCGACGCGCCCCGTTTCCTGGCGCCGGTAGTCGGCCTGCGCGATCGTCAGTCCGTGTTCGGCGGCCAGGGCGAACAGGCGCTGCACCGCTGCATCGGCACGCGCCGCCGGTGGCAGTGCACTGTGCGGCGCGCCATGTGGTGCGCTGGCCTGGGCCGCCTGGGTGCGCGTGCTCGGTTGTTCGTTCGCCTGCATCGACAGGGCCTCGCGCAAGGCCGCTTCCTGCGACGGCAGCCACCAGCCCCACGCCAGCAGTGCGCCCAGCAGCAAGACTGCGCCGGGCAGCATCCACAGGCCGTGGCGCACCGCCAGTACCTCAAGGCGCCAGCGCATCGCGTTCAATTGCATCATGGCGCGCTCCGCGGTTCCGCATCGGGCAGGCGGTACGGCGCCGCCAGCTGCGCTTCGTAGTGGAAGTTGATGCCGCCTTCGGCCGCTGCTTCGTGGCGCATCAGGCTCAGACGCGCAAAGACCGGGCTGCCATGGAGCGAGCGCAGGTATTCCTGAAGCCCCGCGACGTCGGCCATGTTGGCCTGGACCTTCACGACACCGCGCGCCAGATCCGGCTCGAACGATTGCAGGCGCGCCTGCGGCACGCGTTCGAACGCGCGGAAGATCTCTTCCCAGGGCTGCGCGCGCTGCAGCATGGACTGGCGCAGCAGCTGCGCTTCTTCGGCCATCGGCTGCAGGCGGCTGCGCTCGGATCGCGCGCGCTGCTCGCTGGCGTCCACGCGCGCGGCCTGCGCCACCCTCGCCTGCTCCAGGTCGCGCCGCACCTGCAGCACGCGTTCGACGGTCAGAAAACCAGGGACGCCCGCCAGCAGCGTAAAGGCGATGCCCAGCTGGGTGCCGCGCATGCGCCAGTCCCAGCGCCACACGCTGCGCTGGTCGGCAAAATCGATCATCATCAGCTTCACGCGGCCGCCTCCAGCTGCGTCCAGCCGGCCGGCATGGCGGGACCGGACCAGAAGCGCGCAGCGGGCAAAACGAGGCCGAGGCGCGCCAGTTCCAGCGCCAGCAAACCGTCGACGTCCTGGCCCGGCTGCTGGCGCACCAGTTGCAGCCGCGCCTTGTGCCAGAGCAGCAGATTGACCACGCCGTCGGCCGCGGCGCACCACACGCCGTCGGCGGGCAGCGCTGCGCAGTGGCGGTTCCAGTCCTGCAACAGCGCCGGCAGCACGCGCGCCAGCGAAAAGCCGGCCAGCGCCTGGCGCAGGCCGCGCGGAATCGCACAGGCCAGCATCGGCGCGTCGGCCTGCCAGTCGGCCTGCAGGAGCCAGTCCGCCGGCGCCTTGCCGTACAGGGTCTCGAAGCGGGCGGCGAGCAGCAGGCGGCAATCGCGCAGGCCGGAAATGCCGGCCGGCGGTTCCAGCAAAAAGGTGCGACTCCAGCAATCGGCCACGCGCACCGACAGGCGCGCGCGCGCCGGCAGCAGTTGCGCCAGTTCGGCTTTCATCGCGGCCCAGTCGCCGCCAAGCGCCTTGAGCGTGGTGCGTTGCGCGCCGCGCCGCAGCGCGATGGCGTGGGCGCCGATGTCGACGCCGATGTTTTCAACCTGCCAGCGTGACACGTTTCACCTCTTCCAATGTGGTTTCGCCGCTGGCCACCAGCGCCAGCGCATCGTCGAACAGGCTGCGCATGCCGCCGGCGCGGGCCAGTTCCTTGATCTGGCGCAGCGGCCGCCGTTCGATCACCAGTTCGGCCAGCGCATCGTCGAGAATCAGAATTTCAGCCACGGCGCGCCGTCCCTTGTAGCCGGTGCCGCGGCACTCGCCGCAGCCAGCGCCGCGCCGGAAGTTGTAGTGCGAGACAGCCGCGCGGGTCAGGCCGCTGCGCAGCAGTTCCTCGGCGTCCGGCGTGTACGGCGCGCTGCACTGGCGGCACGACAGGCGCACCAGGCGCTGCGCGATCACGCCATTGAGGGCCGACACGAACGAGTACGGGTCGATCCCCATGTGCGCAAAGCGGCCGAACACGTCGAACACGTTGTTGGCGTGGACGGTGGAGAGCACCAGGTGGCCGGTGAGGGCCGACTGCACCGCGATTTCCCCGGTTTCCTTGTCGCGGATCTCGCCGACCATGATGATGTCCGGGTCGTGCCGCAGGATCGAGCGCAGCCCGCGCGCGAACGACAGGCCCTTCTTGTCGTTGACGGGAATCTGCAAGATGCCGGGCAGCTGGTACTCGACCGGGTCTTCGATGGTGATGATTTTTTCGTGGCCGCTGTTGATTTCGGTGATCGCGCCGTACAGTGTCGTGGTCTTGCCCGAGCCGGTCGGTCCAGTTACCAGCACCATGCCGTACGGTTCCGACACCAGGCGCCGCATGGTGGCCAGGTGGTCGGCTGCGAAGCCGGACGAATCGAGCGTCAGCGTGCCGTGCGCGCTGATCATCGACTGCTTGTCGAGAATGCGGATGACGGCGTCCTCGCCATGCACGCTCGGCATGATCGAGACGCGCAGGTCGATCTCGCGCCCCTGCGCCTCGACCCGGAAGCTGCCGTCCTGCGGCACGCGGCGTTCGGCTATATCGAGTTCGGCCAGCACCTTGATGCGCGAGATGGCCTGCTCCGCGAGCGCGCTGCCGGCCACCTGCGCGGCCTGATCGAGCACGCCGTCGATGCGGTATTTGGTGAGCATGCCGCCGGGCGTGCTCTCGAAGTGGATGTCCGAGACGCCGGATTTGAGCGCATCGTACAGGGTGGAGTTGACCAGCTTGACGGCGGGGCTGCCGGCGTCGCCGAGCGAGGCGTAGCTCAGGCTCTCCATCAGGCGCGCGGAATCGCCCTCGCCCGCCTCGCCGGTGACCAGCGAGTCGATCGAGCGCACCGATTCCTCCTGCTTGGACAGATAGGCATGCAGGTCGGCCGGCAGCGCCAGGCGCCAGCGCACCGGCGCGCTGGCCAGCGTTTCGGCCCACACTTGCAGATCCTGCGCATACGGGTCGCACAGCACCGCGCAAAGACCGTGGGCGTCGCGCAGCAGCACGCACTGGCGCTGCTGCGCGCGCGCCAGCGGCAAGCGGTCGAAGGCCGGCGTGCAGGCCAGCATGCCTGCCATGTCGATGGCGGGCAGGCGAAACACATCGGCCGCCTGCGCCAGCAGCAGGCGCGGTTCGGACCGGGTGAGCGCTTCGAGTTCGGCGAAAAAGGCGCGGCCCGACTGGCGCGCGTTGTGCTGCGCCGTGCGCAGGGACTCCATCATGGGCGCCATCTCCATCGGGTTCATTGCAGGGTACCCGCCAGGTCGAAGATCGGCATATACAGCAGCACCACGATGGCGCCGATGACGACGCCAATCGCCGCCATCAGCACCGGCTCGAAGGTCTTGCTGAATTTCTCGATCCACAGCGTGGTCTCGGCGTCGTAGAACAGCGCGGCGCGCGTGAGCATCAGCCCCAGTTGGCCGGAGCGCTCGCCCACCCGCAGCATGCGCAGCGCGATAGGCGTGGTCAGGCCGTTCTGTTCGAGCGACTCGGAAAAACTGCCGCCTTGTGCGATGGCGTGGCGCGCGGCCGCCAGTGCCGCGCGCCGTCCCGGCGATATGGCGCCGCTGACCATGTCCAGCGCCGACACCACGGCGATGCCGCCCTCGAGCAGCATGCCGAGGGTAAGGTACAGGCGCGCCAGTTCCAGGATGTGCATGCGCTGCCTGACGCCCGGCAGGCGGGTGAACATCTGCATCAGTTGGCCCGAGCGGTGCATGCGGCGCAGCCAGAAGAACAGCGCCGCACCGATGCCGGCCATGGCCAGCATGATCGCCATGCCATGGCCGGCGACCGCGGCGCCCCACTTGATCAGCCACTGCGACAGCATCGGCAGTTCGCGCCCGCTGCCCTGGTAGACGGCGGAGAACTTGGGCACCACGTACCCGAGCAGGAACATGCTGACGGCACTGCCGACGGTGAGCAGGATCACCGGATAGATCGAGGCGCTGACCAGGCGGTTACGCACGCCATCGACGCGCACCTGGTATTCGATGTAGCGGGTCAGCGCCTGCGGCAGGTCGCTGGTGCGCTCGGCCGCCTTGACGATGCCGCCGAACAGCGGCGGGAACGATGCCGGTTCGGCCGCAATCGCCACCGAAAAACGCAAGCCGTCGCGCATGCGCGCCAGCAGGCGGGCCAGCAGCGCGCCGGTATCGGTGTGGGATTCTTTTTCGCTGAGCGCTTCCAGGCTTTCGACCAGGCCCAGCCCCGCTTCGAGCAGCGCAAGCAGCTCCTGGGTGAACAGCACGAGGGAAAAGGTTTTGCCGCGGCGCTGGACGCTTACCGCCACCGGCCGCACTTCGAGAACGGTCAGGCGCCGTTCGACGGCGGCCCGCGATGCCGCGATGGCGTCGCTGGCATCGAGTTCCAGCATCTGGACCCGGTTGTCGGGTCCTACAGCACGAATCGCGAAGCGCACGGGCGGATCAGCGCGTGACGCCGGCGACAAGGCCGCGCAACTGCCGGCGTGGAAGTGAATTCATGCTGCCCCTGCTCTCAAAAATTCCCGTTCGAACAAGCGGTGGTTTGCCACTCGGCGAAGGTGCCCGCCCACTTGCACATCATCGGTCATACCAGTTAGTTTTCGGCCTGACCAATTCGCATTCTACTACTGTTAATATCATTTGGATATGTGACTTTAAAGACACGACTTCCGCAATTTTTCATTGCAAAATCGTCTATTCTCGTGCCAGATGAACACTGCCAGAAGCTTAGGCGTCACAGCGTTGCAACACGGCGCAGATGCGCTTGACTGATTCATAACCGGCTGGCTATAATTAAATCCATAACCAACCAGCTATGGGTTTCACATGCAAAACGACCTTAGTGAGGTGCTGTTCAGAACGCTTGCGGATCCAACCCGCAGAGCCCTCTTCGAGAGGCTGTGCCGGGACGGCGAGCTGACCGTGGGTGCACTGACGGCGCAGGCCGGGATATCGCAGCCGGCCGTGTCGAAGCACCTGAAGAACCTGAAAGAAGCGGGCCTGGTCCGCGACCGGCACGAAGGGCGGCAAACGCACTTCAGTGCACAGCCGCGCTCACTTGCTCCCCTGCTGGACTGGACGGCCCAGATGACTGCTTTCTGGGAAAGCCGCTTCGACTCCCTGGAAGACCTCTTGAAAAGGATGGACCAATGAACGACGCTTCGCCCCATACCCGCACCGTTATCGTTGAACGCGACTTTCCGCATCCAGCCGAGAAGATCTGGCGCGCGCTCACCCAGCCGCACCTGATCGAGGCCTGGCTGATGAAGAGCGATTTCGCACCCGTGCCCGGTCACCGCTTCAGCTTCAACGCGGACTGGGGCTCGGTGGCGTGCGAAGTCGTGGTGATCGAACCAAACAGTTCCCTGTCGTACACCTGGTCCGCCATGGGACTGGAGAGCGTGGTGACCTGGACGCTTTGCCCCACGAGCACCGGAACGCACCTGCGGATGGAACAGACCGGCTTTCGTCCGGAGCAGGAGCAGGCCTACCGCGGTGCGCAAACTGGCTGGACGACATTCATGGCGGAACTGGAGAATGTGCTGTCCAGGGAAGATTAAGTGATCGGGGAGATGAGGAGCAATTCGGCGATGAATCAAGTGACCAGCACCAATCCCAAGGTCGACGCGATGCTGCAACGAACGACGAGCTGGGGCGACGAGTTCGCGCTACTGCGATCGATCGCGCTCAACTGCGGCCTGACGGAAGAATTGAAGTGGGGCCAGCCCTGCTACTCGTACGAGGGCAAGAACATCGTCCTCATTCATGGCTTCAAGGAGTACTGTGCCGTTTTGTTCTTCAAGGGCGCGTTGCTCAAGGATCCCAAGGGCATCCTGGTCATGCAGACGGAGAACGTGCAGTCCGCGCGTCAGGCCAGGTTCACCAGCCTTGCGCAGATCAAGCGGCAGCGCGCGGCCTTGAACGCCTACCTCCTGGAGGCAATCGAGGTGGAACGCGCGGGCCTGAAAGTCGCCTTCAGGGAGACGGCCGAATTTGCGTTGCCCGAAGAGTTCCAGGCCAGGCTGGCACAGCTACCCGCGCTCAGGAGTGCCTTCGAGGCATTGACACCCGGCCGCCAGCGCGCCTACCTGCTTCATTTTTCCGGCGCCAAGCAGTCGAAAACCCGAGCGTCAAGAGTGGAAAACTGCATACCGCTGATTCTCGATGGCATTGGACTCAACGACCGGTAAGCGACGCGCTCGCCACGAGCCTGTATTCCGATGTATTTTTCAGCGCAATCAAGCGTTACCGCCCTCAGGTTTTGTTTGTTTTTCTTGGAAAAAACAAAGCGTCCGGGTCGTCAAACATGTTCTCGTTCGTGTGGGGTGTGCCTGCAAACCGCTGCAGGAAGTAATCGCAAGGGAAATCGGCGTAGAACCTTGGATTGCCGGCATCAATGCCTGCGAGAAGGCGCGCGTTGAATTCCTTTTCACTGTAAACACAGCTGACAAGTAGTTGCTCGACGAAACCGGCGCTTTCCGCCGTTGGCTTGAGTAATTTGGGAAAGGCCAGCTCCGTCATGCCCAGTGCGCGAAGCAGCAGCGCAGTTTCCGAGCTCCAGCCTTCTTGTTGCGACCACTCAAAGTAAAGCTTCCGAATCACATCGAGAAGTGAGCGGCCCTTGGGAGTCGGCATGCAGAGTACGGAAGCACCGAGTGGCGCGATGAAGCCGGCTCCGGTCAACATGGCGATTACCTCCCGGATGGGACCGGTCGTGCCGTAGTTGATGCGTTCCTTGAGCTCTGAATGAGTGACAAGCCCGTGACTGGAAATGGCGTCAAGTATTGCAACCTTTAGTCCGATCGGTCCTCCGTGCCGGTGAAAGGTCGCGAAGTCACGCGCGGTCAGGCGCCCGAACACGATACCGAACAAGACATCGCTTTGGAGACGCGCGTCCAAATGGTCCGAAAGCCATGCGCGGTGACTCGCCTGGTCCGCATCAAAGTCCGCGGGAATTGGTATATGCCTCAGCCCGGCAAGCTTACGCGACAGTGTCGTGTCACGGCGATATGACTGAACGACTTCATCAAATCGCATGAGATTCCTTGCGCTGTGCCGCACCAGGTACAGCTTGAGAATGGCTTCATCATCATGAATGAGCGTGCGTAGATCCTTGTCGATACCTTCCGGGTGTGCCCACAGGACTTGCGCAACGAGTGGCCTCGACAGGTCCCTGTGCAAGAGACATCCGTAGTCGAACTTCTTGCGCTCTGCTTCTGCAATACCGAAAAGCGCGCTGCCAGCATGACGCGCAAGCGAATTGTGCAATTCAGATACGATGAACTCATGTTCCGGACTCGGCATCAGGGCTCTCCGGAGGTAGCGTTTTGAAATGGGTCAAGGACGGGCTGGTGTCCGCACTTGGCATATTGTTCTGAACAGCCACGCCACTGCCCTACACGTGCAACAACAAGTGCTCGCGTTCCCAGGGACTGATCACGGTCATGAATTCGAGGTGTTCCTGGTCCTTGATGGCCGCATACACATCGACGAAGCGCTCGCCCAGCACTTCGCGCAGCTTGTCCTCGGCGCGCAGCAGGTGCAGCGCTTGCGGCAAGCCCTGCGGCAACTCGAAGTCGAGCGCGTGCGCACTGCCGACCGTCATCGGGCTCGGTTCGACCTCTTCGATCATGCCAAGGTAGCCGCACGCCAGCGTGACGGCAAACGCCAGGTAAGGATTGGCATCGGCGCCGATTACCCGGTTTTCCACCTTGCGCTCCTGCGGCGTCGACTCCGGCACCCGGAAGCCGACCGTGCGGTTATCCAGCCCCCATTGCACATTGATCGGTGCGGTGGTGTGGCGCACGATGCGCCGGTAGGAATTGACGTAGGGCGCGGCGAGCGCCATCGCCGCCGGCATGTAGCGCTGCAGCCCGCCGATGTAGTGATAAAAGGCGGGCGACGGCGCCCCTTCCGGCGTGCTGAACAGATTCATGCCGGTGCGGCTATCGGTCACGCCCTGGTGCACGTGCATCGCCGAGCCCGGCTCGTCGGCCAGCGGCTTGGCCATGAAGGTGGCATACATATTGTGCTTGAGCGCCGCCTCGCGCAGGGTGCGCTTGAAGAAGAACACATTGTCGGCCATGGTCAAGGGCTCGCATGAGAGCAGGTCGATGCCGAACTGGCCGGCGCCGATCTCGTGGATCAGGGTGTCGACATCGAGCTGCATGCGATCGCAGAAATCGTAGATATCCTCGAACAGCGGATCGAATTCGTTCACGGCATCGATGCTATAGATCTGGCGGCTGGTTTCAGCCCGTCCGCTGCGGCCGATCGGCGAACGCAGCGGCAGGTCCGGGTCGTTGTTGCGGGCGGTCAGGTAGAACTCCAGCTCCGGCCCCACGCTGGGCGACCAGCCCTTGTCCGCGTACAGCTTGAGCACGCGCCGCAACACGCTGCGCGGGGCGAAATCGACCAGGCTGCCGTCGGAAAAGTAGCAGTCGTGGATGACCTGGGCGGTGGGGTCGAGCGCCCACGGCACCACGGTGATGGTGGACGGATCGGGCCGCAGCACCATGTCGCGGTCGGTTTGGGAAATGGCGCGGAAGTACGCCACGTCGCTGGTCGGATAATTACCGGTGACGGTCATGCCGAGCACGGCTTCGGGCATGCGCATGCCGCGTTCATCGGTAAATTTGGTACGCGGAAGGATCTTGCCGCGCGCAACGCCAGTCAGGTCCGGCACCAGGCACTCGATTTCGGTGACCTGCCGCTGATTGAGCCACAGGTCCATATCGCTATAAGTAAAGTTCTTGCGAACTGCCATTCCACATCTCCTTAAGCCATGAAGTCGAACAGCGACTTGGCGCCACCTCCCGGCAGGCCGGGCAAGGCGCTGTTGGCGCCGCCACCCTGGCTGATGTCGGTGTAACGCGCGACCAGGTTGGTCGCCTGCGCCGTCAGCGCGTTGGTCAGGGTGGTTTTCTGGCTCGCCAGGTTGGCGATGCCGCGGTCGATAGTGAGTTTTTCCTTGCTGATGCTACTGCCGGCGCCGAGCAATTGGCCGAGTTGCGCGTCAAGCTTGTCGGCAATGCCGTTGCCGCCATCGGTGAACAGCTTGCTGACCGCGCCAGGATCGGCCAGCACCGCCGCTTCGAGCGCCTTGGCGTCGACCTTGAGCGTGCCGTTTTTATCGAGCGTGATGCCGGCTTTTTCCAGCGCGGCGCTGTTGCTGCGCATCATGCTGGTCAATTGATCCTGCGCCTGGCGCAACGCCGGGTCGGATTTGAGGCCGCCCTGCTGCAGGGTTTGCAAGGTCGACGACACCTTGTTGAAGCCATCGATAAAGTTGCCGATGTTCTTGGTGATGGCGCCATTTTCCTGCGCCACGACCACTGTGGAGCTGCCCTTGCCGGTCAGCGCCAGCGCCGTGCCGCCGATCTGGCCGGTGATGACGTTGCTGGAACTGGTGATCCGCTTGCCGTCGATGTTGAGCACGGCGTCCTGGGCGGCACTGCCCGCAGTCAAGTTTTTGAGACCTGCCGGGTTGTATGCCAGCAGTTTTTCGACGGCCGCATCGCCGCCGGCGCTGATGCGCATGCTGCCGGCCGCGCCTTCCGGCCCGGTGAGCTTGAGCGCGTAGCCGGCGCTGCTTTTGACGATGGTGGCGTCGATGCCCGCCGCCTTGAAGGCGTCGGCCATGCCCTGCAGGGTATTGTTGCTGCTGTCAATCGTGATCGAACGAACGCTGCCGTTAGGCGTGAACGCGTTGCCGGACTCGCTGCCGAATTCGACCTTGATGGCGGTCGCGGCGGCGCTGCCGATCACCGTGTCTTTGTCTTTTTGCGGGCGCGCGAGCAAGGTTTGCGACTGCGCCAGCTGCTGCACGTCGATGGCGTAGCTGCCCACCTTGGCGCCAGTCATGGTCAGCGCGGTCAGTACGTTGGGGCTGGAGGACGTGGCGCCCGTCTGCAGGCCCGCGCCGGACAGCGACTGGGTGAGCGACTGGAAATTGGCCAGGGCGCTTTGCAGCTGGCCGAGGCCGGACAGGCGGGTCTGGTCGCGCGTGAGCTGGCCGGTCAGTTTCTGGATGCTGACGTTTTGCGCCAGCAAGGTCTTGCTGACGCGGCCGTACATCTCGGCGGAGCTGGCGTTGCCCGAATTGAGCCCGTTCAGGACATTGTTGGAAGTGATGGGCAGCGCCATGATGATGTACCTTTTTTTACGTTTAACGTAAAGGTAACACACTCGTCTCCGGCACCGCGTTCAAATTCTTGACGGGAACGTGAGGCAAATCAAGGGCGCTGGGAAAGAACCTTGTGCTGACTTCATACCGCCCTCCCCGCGCATCCGCCGGCTGCGCCAGCGGCAGGAACGATGGATCCGCGCAGGACGGTGTCAGCGCATGAACTTGGCCAGCTGCGTCATCCCCGACAAGCTCAGATTGAGGAAGTTGAACCCGACCTTGAAGTCGCCATGGCTGAGAATGCAGTACGAGGCCCGCGAACGGACCTCGATCGCGGTCACATTGCCGTCCACCACCAGGTCGAAGCGCAACAGCGCATTGGCCCCCACCTGGATCGGATCGGGCGACATGACGCACATCCCGCTCGAACTGATATCGACCGTGCGCACCGTGACCGGCGCGAAGCCGTCCACCACCACATGGGCTTTGACCTTCAATATTTTTCTTTGCGACTGTCTTTGTTCGTTAAACACGTTGTGCCCGTTGACATACCTGATATTTACATTATAGTGCCAAATGGCAACAGATGTTAACTAATCGAGCTCGCGCAGCTTGTTAAATGCCTCATCGATACGTTCTACGGCAACAATCGTCATGCCTTCGATTTTTTGCTTGGGCACATTCGCCTTGGGAATCATCGCAATCGAGAACCCCAGCTTGGCTGCTTCGCGCAAGCGCTCCTGGCCGCGCGGCGCCGGCCGGATTTCGCCCGCCAGCCCCACTTCGCCGAACACCACCAGTCCGCGCGGCAGCGGTTTGCTGCGCATCGACGAGTTAATCGCCAGCAGCACCGCCAGGTCGGCCGCCGGTTCGGTGATCTTGACCCCGCCCACCGCATTGATAAAGACATCCTGGTCGAACGCGGCGATGCCCGCGTGCCGGTGCAGCACCGCCAGCAGCATCGCCAGCCGGTTCTGTTCCAGCCCCACCGACAGGCGCCGCGCGTTGGGCAGGTGGCTGGTATCGACCAGCGCCTGGATTTCGACCAGCAAAGGGCGCGTACCTTCCTGCGTCACCATCACGCACGAACCCGGCACCTGGTTGTCGTGCTGCGACAAAAACAGCGCCGACGGGTTGGATACCCCTTTCAGCCCTTTTTCGGTCATGGCGAACACGCCCAGCTCGTTCACCGCCCCAAACCGGTTCTTGATGGCGCGCACCAGCCGGAAGCTCGACTGGGGATCGCCCTCGAAATACAGCACCGTATCGACAATGTGTTCCAGCACGCGCGGACCGGCCAGCGCGCCCTCTTTCGTCACGTGCCCGACCAGGATGATGGTCACGCCGGTCTGCTTGGCCACCCGCGTGAGCTGCGCGGCGCACTCGCGCACCTGCGCCACCGAACCTGGCGCCGAGGTGAGCGCGTCGGAATACACGGTCTGGATCGAATCGATCACCGCCACTTCAGGCTTCAGGTCGGCCAGCGTGCCGAGAATCTTCTCGAGTTGGATCTCGGCCTGCAGTTTAAGTTCCTTGCCATCGACACCGAGCCGGCGCGCGCGCAGGGCGATCTGGGCACCCGACTCCTCGCCGCTCACATATAGAGTACTCTTTATATGTGAAATATTGGCCAGCGCCTGCAGCAGCAGGGTCGATTTGCCGATGCCGGGGTCGCCGCCGATCAGCACCACCCCACCCGAGACCAGGCCGCCGCCCAGCACACGGTCGAATTCCTCGATCCCGGTGCCGAAACGCGGCACGTCGACCGCCTCGATGTCGGCCAGCGACAGCACCGGCGCGGTCTGCGCCAGGCTTTTGTGCTGGGTTTGCGACAGGCGGTTCACGCCGGGCGTGTCGACCACGGTCTCGACCATCGTGTTCCACTGATGGCAGGCGCTGCACTGCCCCGTCCATTTGCTGCTGATCCCGCCGCAGTCGCTGCAGGTGTATTGCGTTTTAGCTTTAGCCATTGAAATCCAGATTGCCTTCCACGACGCGCACGCGGGGCGCCAGCGCGCACATTAATTCATAGCCGATGGTGCCGGCGGCGTTGGCCACGGTATCGATCGGCAGCCCGGCGCCCCACAAGACGACCTTGCTGCCGACGCCGGCGTGCGGCACATGGGTCAGGTCGACCGCCATCATGTCCATCGACACCCGGCCCACCAGCTTGGTGAGGACGCCATCGACCATGACCGGCGTGCCGTGCGGGGCATGGCGCGGGTAGCCGTCGGCGTAGCCGCAGGCAACCATGCCGACCGTCATCGGCCATTCGGCCTGGAAGCCGCTGCCGTAGCCGACCGAGTCGCCCGCGACCAGGTCTTGCACGCCGATGATTTCGCTGGCCAGGGTCATGGTCGGATGCAGGTCGAATGCGGCCGCGCTGCGCCCGCCTGGCGTGCCGCCGTACAGCATGATGCCGGGACGCACCCAGTCGTTCGACAATTCGGCCGACAGGGACGCCTGGTGCAGCACGCCGCCCGAGTTCGACAGGCTGCGCTGGCCCGGCAAGCCGTCCGCGCCCAGGCAGAAGCGGCGCACCTGTTCGAGCACGGTCAGGCGCGGGTGTTCGAGCTCGTCGGCATTGGCGAAGTGGGTCATCAGGGTGATCTCGCGCACTTGCGCAATGGCGCGCAGGCGCGCATGGGCGGCGGCAAAGGCTTCCGGCCGAAAACCGAGCCGGTTCATGCCGGTATTCATCTTCAGATGCACATCGATCGGGCCGCTCAGCGTGGCTTGTTCCAGCATGACAATCTGTTCGACCGTATGCACGGCGCTGTTGAGCTGGTGGCGCACCAGCAAGTCGACATCGCTGGCATCGAAAATCCCCTCCAGCAAGAGGATCGGGCGCGTCCAGCCCAGTTCACGCAGGCGCACCGCGTTCTCGGTTTCGATCAGGGCCAGGCCGTCGGCGTGGGCGAAGCCGCGCATGCCGCGCTCGAGCCCATGGCCGTAGGCGTTGGCCTTGACGACCGCCCAGACTTTGGCGTGCGGTGCGCAGTCGCGCGCCCGCATCAGGTTATGCTGCATGGAATCAAGGTGAATCGTGGCGATAAGCGGGCGCGGCATGGTGCGAAATGGAGTGATTGGCAAGCTGCTATTTTACCGGACGCAGCCCGTCACGACATGCCGATTTCTTTGGCTTCCCAGCCATTCATGGTATAAAGCAACCCACACTAGCTTTTAGACTTCTCGAATGAATCGTGGTTTTTACACCATCATGGCGGCGCAGTTTTTCTCGTCGCTGGCGGACAACGCCCTGCTCTTCGTGGCGATTGACCTGCTGATCTCCATGAACGCGCCAGCTTCCCTGACGCCTTTGCTGAAGCTGTCCTTCGTCCTTTTTTACGTGCTCCTTGCGCCATTTGTCGGCGCCTTCGCCGACTCCATGCCCAAGGGCAAGGTCATGTTCATCGCGAACCTGGTCAAGGTATTCGGCTGCGCGCTGATCTTCTTCCATGTCCATCCGCTGCTCGCTTACGCGGTGGTCGGCTTCGGCGCGGCAGTCTATTCGCCGGCCAAATACGGCATCCTGACTGAATTGTTGCCCCCAGAGAAACTCGTCGAGGCGAATGGCTGGATCGAGGGCCTGACCGTCATGTCGATCATCCTCGGCACCGTCATGGGCGGCGCGCTGGTCAGCGCCAAGGCCTCGGCCTTCATGCTCGGCTTCGATGTGCCGCTGATCGAGACCGGCATCACCACCACCACCGAAGCGGCGCTGTGCGTGGTGGTGGCCGTGTATATCCTGGCCACCCTGTTCAACCTGCGCATTCCCGATACCCTTGCCAAATATGCCCACCAGGAGCGCAACCCGGCCAGGCTCATCGCCGACTTCGCCAACTGCTCGTCGCTGCTGTGGAAAGACAAGCTGGGCCAGATTTCATTGGCCGTGACGACCCTGTTCTGGGGCGCCGGCGCGACCTTGCAGTTCATCGTGCTCAAGTGGGCCGAGAAATCGCTGCACATGCCGCTCGACAAAGCGACCACCCTGATCGGCATCGTCGCGCTCGGCGTGGCCGTGGGCGCCGCCGCATCGGCCAAGATGATTCCGCTGAAAAAGTCGCTGACCGTGATCCCGCTCGGCATCGCCATGGGCATCGTCGTGATGTGCATGACCATGGTCCATTCGGTCATGCTCGCCTACCCGCTGCTGTTGCTGATCGGCGTGCTGTCGGGCTTCTTCGTGGTGCCGATGAACGCGCTGCTGCAACACCGCGGCCACGTGCTGATGAGCGCCGGCCACTCGATCGCCGTGCAGAATTTCAATGAAAACCTGTCGATCCTGACCATGCTGGCCATCTACGCCATGCTGATCACGCTCAATGTGGACTTGAACTTCGTGATCGTCGGCTTCGGCCTGTCGGTGGCCGGCATCATGTTCCTGATCATGAAAAAACATAAGATGAATCAGGCCGAGCACGATTCGCTCGCCCTGATCGGCGAGCACAAGCACTGATCAGGCAGGCTGCCTGATCATTTGCTGGCGGAAGGCGGCGCGCACGCGCCAGTCGTTGGGGACGATGAAACCGCGTCCCGTTTCCACCAGGCCGCCCGCGGCCGCGCGCACGCTGGCCACCAGCACCGGCATCGGCACCGTGCCGAACTTGTCCGCCAGGGTGGCCTGCAATTGTTCGCGGCTCAGCAAACCGGCATCGTCCAAAGATCGGAACGGCGCCAGCCATTGCAGGCGCGGCAAGATCACAAAGGCGTCCGGGGCCAGGGCGGCCACGTCGTCGAGCGGGCACCAGAAGCCGCGGCAGTGCTGGCCGGAGATGCCCTCCATCGCCTGCCCCGCGCCGCCCGGATAGAACAGCCATCCCTTCACCAGCGCCCGCGCCCGCGTCACGGGACGCGGCAGCACGGCCTGGGCCGCCGGATGGGTGCCCAGCGCCAGTTGCCTCTCAAAAATCTTGCGCATCTTGGCGCCCAGGCTGTCGGCCAGGTTGGGGCCGACAAAGGTGTCGAAGCGCGACGCCGCTTCCCCTTCGAGCAGATAGAATTTGGTGGCGAACTCGATGTGCTCCAGGCCGCCATCACCATGGTCGAGCAGGAAGTCGAATTCGCCGACGGTATCGTTGCGGCTGGCGCGCACTTGCAGGCCGTGCGCCACCAGCAAGCCATGTTCCTGGAAATAGAAGGCCATCAGCTTTTCGGCATACAGGCCCAGGCGCGTGTAATTGCGCGTACCGAGCGCCTCCAGCAGGGGCGCGGGGTTGCTGTCCAGGCGCAGCAGCCACTCGTCGACCGCCGCCGGCAGCGCGCCCAGGCTGGCGATCTTGCCTTCCCAGTGCGGGTCGGCCGGATCGAGCAGGTCGGGCGCGTGCAGCAGCCAGGCCAGCGCGCGCACGTGCGGCTGCGCCAGCTGTCCCCAGCGGCGCTCGAAGCCGGCCTGGTAGTTCTCAGCCGGGCCGGCCATCGTGCGCACGTGCCAGACACAGGTCGGCCCAGGCCAGCGCCTTGTCGGCGCCGCGCCGCAGCAGCTCGCCCGGATGCAGGGTGGCCACCAGCTTGACCCCGCCCACCTCGTGCACCTGCCCGCGCGAGCCGGCCAGCGTTTCCTGCAATGGCTTACCCTGCAAGGCGTTGGCGGCGATCTGGCCGAGCGTGAGCACCAGCGGCGCGCCGGACAGCGCCAGTTCGCGGTCCAGGTAGGGACGGCAGGCCAGCGCTTCCTCGGCGCTCGGGGCGCGGTCGCCGCCGTTGGCACTGGTGGGCCGGCATTTGATCAGGTTAGTTACATACACATTACTGTCGCGCGAGAGCTCGACCGCGGCCAGCATGTTGGCCAGCAGCTTGCCCGGCTCGCCCGACACCGGCTGGCGTTCCTTTTCGTCGGAGGCGGTCGAGGCGCCGGCGGCGACGAACCAGCGCGCCTGCTGCGCGCCGTTGCCGTAGACCGGTTTGCGCCCGCCCTTGCACAGGCCGCAGCGGGTGCAGTTGGCGATGGCGTTCCTGAGCTGGGCCCAGTCCATGGCGGCGATGTCCTCCTCGGTCGGCGGCGGGCCGGGCGGCTCCTCGCCCCAGGCCGAATCGGTGGCAGGACTCGCTGCCGGCGTGGCGGCGGGCGGCACGGCCCTGGCCACCACCGCAGGCGGCGCGGGCATGGTCACGGCGGTAGGCACGGCGGTAGGCACAGCGGTAGGCACGGCGGCAGGCATGGGAGCAGCCTCGGAAGCAGCTTCCTGCGCGGGTGCCGCCAGCGCGTCGGGCAGTGCCTCGTCCGGCTGGGCATTGCGCAGGGTCCACAGCGGGCCGATGCCCATTTCCTGCAAAAACGCGTTGTCGCGTGCGCTGGTACTCATAAGACGAACCTCATCACGATGGCATCCTCGCGCTTGCCGTCATGGGCGGGATAATAGCCGCGGCGGCGGCCGATTTCGGCGTAGCCATATTTTTCATAGACGGCCAGCGCGCGCAGGTTGGACGGACGCACTTCGAGCAGGATCGAGTCCATCGACAGGCCGCGCGCGCAGGCGGCGACCTTGTCGAGCAGGTAGCGTCCCAAGCCTTCTCCCTGGCGCCCGGCGGCCACGGCCACGTTGAGCAGATGCGCTTCGTCCACCACCGCCATCAGCAGATAGTAGCCGAGCAGTACGCCCTCGCGGTCGCGCAGCACCCACGCGTTGTAGCCGCTGCCGAGCGAGTCGGCGAAATTACCGCGCGTCCAGGGATGCGGGTAGACCTGCTTTTCGAGCTCGAACACATCGTCGATGTCGGCCATCACCATCGGCGCGTAGTGCAGGTAGTCGTCGTCGCGCACCGCACTCATGCGGCAGCCTTGGCGGCGTTGATCACGCTGCGTTCCGCGCTGGTGTAGGCGATCTTGTTGCGCAGGTACAGCGGCTGGGCTTCGGCCGCGCTGACTGCCGCGCCCGCAGCCAGCGCGCTGCGTCCGAGCAGCGCCATCTGCGCGGCGTGCGGCATGATCTCCGGATAGGCGTGCGCAAACGCGTGCGCGCCGAAAGCGTCCGGATAGGCCGCCAGTCCGTTGCCGCAGGCTGCCAGCGGACCGGCCACCGGCAGCGGCGCCACGGCGTCTGGCGCGCACAGCGTTGGCGCGGCCAGCACGTCCCAGCGCGCCGCGCCATCGTCGTAATGGTACTGGGCCCAGTAAACTTCGCCCATGCGGGCGTCGAGCACGGCCACGACATCGGGGGCGCCATGCAGCTGGCGGCAAGCCACGGCCATCGCTTCCAGCGTGATCAGGGGCAGCACCGGCAAGCCGGCGCCATAGGCCAGGCCCTGGGCGATGCCGCAGGCGGTGCGCACGCCGGTAAACGAACCGGGACCGGCGCCGAAGGCGATGGCGTTGCACTCCTTGAGCACGATGCCGGCTTCGGCCAGCAGTTCCTGCACCATCGGCAGGATCGATTGCGAGTGGGTGCGCACGCCGGACGATTCACGGAACAGGACGGTATCACCGCGCAGCAAGGCGCAGGACGCCATCTCGGAGGAGGTTTCAATAGCGAGAATAATAGACATGCAGTATTTTAACCTGACCGAGCCCCGCCGAGGCAACGCGCCAAGGCGGCGCGCCAAGGCGGCGCGCCAAGGCGATGCGCCAAGCAGGCCATCGCCGGGCGAGGTAGAATGCCGCTCATGCACAGCCACACACTCACCTCCGACAACCGCGACACCATCGCGCAAGCGCTGGGTGGCGACCGTTGGATCGTCGCCTGCCTGTGCGCCGCGTGGTGCGGCACCTGCGCGTCCTACCGCGCCGCCTTCGACGGCCTGGCCGCGCGCCACCCGGACAAGCATTTTGTCTGGATCGATATCGAAGACCAGGCCGAGGTGGTGGGCGACCTCGATGTCGACAACTTCCCTACCCTGCTGATCCAGCGCCATGACATGGTAACCTTCTTCGGCACCATGCTGCCCGATCCGGCCCTGGCCGAACGGCTGATCCAGGCCCAGGTGGCCCAGTCGGACGACGAGCTGGCCGCCCAGGCGCGCAGCAGCGACGAGCGCCGCCTGTGGCAGCAGCAATGCAACCTGCGCGCGCTGCTGCGGCGCACCTGATCCACAAAAGAACCGACATGCATTCGTTTGAGTCAAGTCAACAGCGCCGGAAGAGGGATAGTCGACCATAGTATAGCTTGGTTGACAACTTTTTTGAAAGCGCAGATGATGGACCACATGGAAGCCCGGATTGTCAAACTTGAGTCGGTGACAGAAAAAATTCTCGACCGTCTTGAGACCGTTGAGCGGGATGTTGCCGTCATCCGCGCCAATTACGCCACCAAGGCAGACCTGGCGGCGGTGCAAAGCTTGCTGCAAGGATCGATCGCGGCGTTGCAAAGCTCGACGCAAGGATCAATAGCGGCGGTGAAAGGCTCGACGCAAGAATCGATCGCGGCGGTGCAAGTATCGATAGCGGCGGTGCAAGGTTCGCTGCAAGAATCGATTGCGGCGGTGAAAGGCTCGACACAAGAATCGATAGCGGCGGTGCAGGTATCGATAGCGGCGGTGCAAGGCTCGCTGCAAGAATCGATCACGGCGTTGAAAGGCTCGACGCAAGAATCGATAGCGGCGGTGCATGCATCGATAGCGGCGGTGCAAGGCTCCCTGCAAGGATCGATAGGGGCGGTGCAAAGCTCGACGCAAGGATCGATAGCGGCGTTGCAAAGCTCTACGCAAGAATCGATAGCGGCGGTGCAAGTATCGATAGCGGTACTTGAGGCTACCATGCTCAAATGGTTCGTCCGGACTGGCATCGCGCTGGCAGGACTCTCCATCGCCCTGTCAGGCCTCGCCTTCGCCGCTGCGAAATATGTCAACTAGCCGGTCCGCCAGTCGAATCGCCTGCCGCATCCCCGCAAGCCGGGGATTTTTTACGCCCGCAGGGCGCATCCGGCCTCATCCACGCCCCGCCTCACATTGTACTTGCGCGAATATTGTCCTTAGAGCAGCATTTACTGGTATTCTGTCGACCTCGTGTAATTATTGAAACTCTTCCAAAACGACATCGGGAACGACGCCGGCCACAGCCCGCTGGCGCGCAACACCGTTGCCGGATTGGATCAATCCGCGCCCGAATGAATACTAAACGACTTCTCAGCCTGATCTTCCTCGCCGCCCTGGCCAGCCCCGCACTGGCAGCCGGCGCGCCCGCGGCCGCCAAGCCGGACGCCAAGGCCGACGCCGACTTCGACGCCTACTTCGACGCCCGCATGAAGGCGGCCCAGAAAGCCATGAGCGAGAAGCGCTACGCCAGCGTCAGGGAACAGGTGCTGGAGCTCGAAAAAGCCCTGAAACGGGTCGACCCGGATTACGGCGAGAAGTCGCAGTGGGCCTACGTGCTCGACTTCAAGCGCTTCGCCCTGTACGAAATGGGCGAGCAGGAAGCGGCGGTGGCCAGCTGCCGCCAGACCGTCAAGGTGCTCGCGCCCAACGACTGGCCCTACCTGGCCGAGTTCAACGTGGTGCGCGCCGCGCGCCGCGCCTGCCACAACATGCTGGCCTACGAACAAAGCGCGGTCGCCGCCACGGTCGCGCAGCACGAAGAAGCCATCGCCCAGATCGAACAGTGCTTCGATACCGTCTCGCCGATCGAAGACGCCGCGGTGCTCGACAATTTTTACGAAACGCGCGCCATGGTGTATCTCAAGGCCAACACTGTGACCAAAAACAAATACCAGCAGCAATTGTTCGATACGCTGGTACGCGCCGACGCACGCAAGCTGGCGCTCGATGAAGATCCGCAGTTCGCCAACATCATGAAGACACCCGCTTACCTGATTTTTAAGAAGGAATTCAAGAACGATCGCAAAAACGGTTCCAGGAAGACTACGGACAACCAAGAATCGACCTGAGCTTCATCCACCTGACTGCCCGCTGACACCATGCTCCTTTCCGCCCGCACCGCCATGATGAAAACCTCGATCGCCGCTGCCTGCCTGGCCTTGTCGCTGGCCGCCCACGGCGCGGCGCCCCAGCCGCCCGCCGACGACACCGTGCGCGCCCAGATCGACAGCCTGGGCGACAGCACCATCGCCGCCCTGGTCCTCGAGCAGCGCTGGACCGAGGTACTGCCGCTGGCGCGCGCCTGGACCCGCAGCAATCCGGGCTCGGCGCGCGCCTGGTACTACCTCGGCAAGGCCCTGCACCACCTCGACAAAACGACCGAGGCCGAAACCGCGCTCAAGCGCGCGCTGACCCTGGCCCCGGACGATGCCCAGACCCTCAACGAGCTGGGCATCATCGCCAACAGCCGCGACAGGCGCGAAGCGGCCATCGGCTACTACGAGCGCGCCCGCAAGGCCGACCCGACCCTGCCGGCCGTGGCCGAGAACCTGGGCGCGGTGCTGGCCGCGTCCGGCAAATACCAGCCGGCCCGCACCGCCCTGCTCGGTGCCATCGAACTCGATCCGTCCAGCAGCTTCGCCTGGCACACGCTCGGCACGGTGCACGAAAAACTCGGCCTGATGCCGGAAGCCGAGCAGGATTACCGCAAGGCGCTGGAACTGGCCCCGGCGCGCGACAACACCGCCGTCGCGCTGGCGTCGCTGCTCCATGCGCAAGGCAAGTACGCCTACGCGCTGCAGGTCTACCGCAACGCGGTGCGGCAGCGCGCCGACGACCCGGCCGTGTGGCACGGCATGAGCAATTCGATGGCCTCGATCGGACGCATCGACGACGCCGTCAACGCCAGCCGGCGCGCGATCCGGCTCGACCCGGCCTACGCCGCCGCCTGGCACGGGCTGGGCGTGCGCTATCTGCAAAAACGCAATTTCGCCAAGGCGCTGATCGCCCTGAACAAGTCGGTCGCCCTCGATCCGGGCTCGGTCAACGCCTGGACCAGCCTGGTGGTGCTGCACAGCCTGCGCCAGGACCAGCCGGCACGGCGCAAGGCGCTCGGCCGCCTGCGCAAGCTCGACCGCGCCGCGGCCGATAGCCTCAGCAAGTAAGCAAGTACCTCACTCTCATTCATCAGCAGACGCCCAACCCATGAACATCGCCCTCCGCCCCCTCCTCGCCAGCGTGGCTGTCGCCTTCTTTTTGTCCGGCTGCGCCAGCACGCCGGGCACGGACGCCGCCAAGGCCACGCCCCAGTACGGGGTGCTGGTCCAGAACGGCAAACTGACCGAAGAAGGCGAACTGCGGCGCGACCTGGGGCTCGAACACTCGACCGCCGGGCGCCACGCCGCCGCCTACGCCCAATGGCTGCCGCTGGCCGAGCAGGGCCACAGCGCATCGCAGTTCAACCTGGGCCTGATGCTGCGCGACGGCCTCGGCGTGCCGGCCGACGCCGCCAAGTCGCTCGAATGGACGCGCAAGGCGGCCGCCGCCAACTATCCCGACGCCTACCTCGCGCTGGGCGTGCGCCATGCCAACGGCACCGGCGTGACCAAGGACCCGGCCGAAGCGCTGCGCCTGTGGCGCCAGGGCGCCGCGCTGGGCGACGCCAACAGTGCGTTCTATGCCGGCCAGGCCCTGTTCTTCGGCCTCGACGTGCCGCGCGACGGGCCCGGCGGCCTCAAGCTGCTGCTGCTGGCGGCCCAGGCCGACACGCCGAGCGTGCGCGCCCAGTCGATCCTCGGCATGATCTACCTGACCGGCGAAGATGGCGTGGCGCGCGACTACGCCAAGGCGCGCCAGTGGCTCTCGCTGGCCGCGGCCGGCGAAGAAAGCCAGGCCCAGCACCACCTGGGCGTGATGTACCAGTTCGGCCGCGGCGGCCCGGCCGACGTGCGTAAAGCGGTGGCCTGGTACGAACGCGCCGCGCGCCAGGGCAATCCGGCCTCGCTCAACAACCTGGCCACCTTCTACAAGAACGGCAAGGTCTTGCCGAAAGACGTGAAAAAGGCGCGCGAGTATTTCGAGCGCGCCCACGAAGGCGGCAACCTGGACGGCACGGTGAACCTGGGCGACATGCTGTTCCTGGGCCGCGGCGCCGAGGCCGAGCGCGACAAGGCGGTAGCGCTGTACAAGCAGGCCGCCGAAGCGGCGCACCCACCGGGCCAGTGCCGCTATGCGCGCGCGCTGCGCCATGGCGAAGGCGTGGCCGCCAGCGCGGCCGACGCGGCGCTGTGGGCCGGCAAGGCCAAGGCCGCGAAACAGGCGTGCGACACCAGGCTGCCGCTTGCGACTTTCCTGAAATAATCTTCCGCGCATCCGCCATCCGGCGCACGCGTGCGCCGATGGACCTGGCGCGCGGATGTGTGTACATTTTCATCATGGCCCGCCTTGCACCGTCACGGTGCGGGCAGCACCCCCGGGCACACCACCGGTTTCGATGCCGGCGCCCCCCCAACCTCTCGACGAGAACGCCATGAACCCACAGTCTTCCCCAGACGCCGTACCCGCCGGCGGCTTCTTCACTGCCGCGGCCAACTATGGCGTTGCCGCGCCGCGCCCGCGCCTTCTGCTGGTGACGCTGATGCTCATTGCCCTGTGCATCCTGCTGATCACCGCGATCGACTTCGCCTTCCTGTCCGAGCGGGTGAACTACACGCTCAGCATGACAGAGCAAAAGGCGACCACCTACGAAGCGCTGCGCTCCAACGAAATGAACACCATCCTGTTCGTCACGGCGGTGATGGGCGGCGTGCTGGCGCTGATCGCTTTCGGGCGCGGCTGGGCGCGCTGGGTCTGGCTGCTGGTGTGCATGCTGGCCGGCAGCGCTCTGGCGCTGGTCTGGGTTGCCCTGATGTTCCAGTACGCACCGGACGCGGCCATGATCAAGTGCGCCGTGTACGTGATGCTTGTCGTGCTCAGCTGCCTGCTGTTCGCGCCGTCGAGCAATGCGTGGTTCCGCCAGCTCAAGGAGCTGCGCAACAATCCGCGCCGGCAGTCGGCACCGCCGCCGGCCTGGCAGGGCGCCGCCCCGGCCGATGGTAAGGCATACGATCCGTATGCGCCGCCGGGCGGCTTGTCCGGCTTGTCCGGCGCGGCCCTCGCCCCGGTGGTGCTCCCGCCGCGCCCCCTCACCGCCACGGTGGGCCTGGCGCTGTGCGTGCTGGCCTCGCTGGCCGGCATGGTCATCTCGCTGATCTTCATGCCCGACGTGCTGGCCGCCCAGAGCGTGTCGCTCGGCACAGGCTTGATGAAAAACCTCGTGTACGGCAGCCTGATCGTCGGCACCTTCGTCGTGATGTTGCTGATGTACTTTATCGCGCGCGCCTCGAACGTGGCACGCTGGATCTGGCTGGTGCTGGCCATCATCGGCTTCTTCAATTCCATCAATGCCTTCAAGACGGCGTTCGTGGTGTCGACCCTGTACGGCTCGCTGGCGGTCATCACCCAGCTCATCGTGCTGGCCGGGACCATCCTGCTGTTCGTTCCCGCCACCAACCAGTGGGTGCGCGATACCGCGCAAGCGCGCCGGCCGTAACCCCCTTCACCATTACTTGAAAAAAAACCTCCATGCACACTCCCCTATCGTCAGCAGTCCGCTTCGTCACGCAGCTTGCCCTCGCCAGCCTGGTGCTGTGTCAGGCCGCCCAGGCCGCCCCCGCCACCGACGCGCGCATGCGCGAGTATTTCCAGGCCGTCGGCACCGAACGTCACTTGAGCATTTCCAGCGAGGCATTCAAGAAAGGCTACGAGGAAGACTGGAGCAAGGAACGCGATCCGGTACAAAAGGCAAGCAAGAAAATCGTCATGGACCACTTCAACGAGGTGGTCAGCACCAAACTGGTGTGGGAAAAGCTCGAGCCGCTCGCCATCGAGAGCTATCAGCAAGAGCTGAGCGACGGCGATGTGCAGGAAATGATCGCGCACGCCAACAGCCCGGCCGGGAAAGTAGGCAATCAGAAGTTGATCCCGGCGCTGCTCGGGCAGCTGCCGACGATCCAGCAGTACCTGATGGCGGTGCTTTCCGAGCTCACCAACAGAAAAGGCCCGTCCAAGCCTCTCCCTGCGATGCCGCCGCCAGGACCGAACGACGCGCTGCTGCAAAGCTTCCTGCGCGACATCCCTGGCGAAAGGGAAGAGTTCGAGGGGCGCATCGCGCCGACGGTGGACATGATGGCCAGCGCCCTCACCAGGAACGAAAGCGCCAAATCCAAGGCGCGAATCGCGCGCGCAGTCGCCAGCGTGAAGAAGCGCCTCTCGTTCGACAACGTCACGGCCTTCAAGGCGCGCATGCTCGCCAATGTGCTCAGCGCCGACGAGATCAACATGCTGATCGAAGACAACCGCCGCCCGGAACGCCAGGCGCAGATACGCAAGGTGCGCAAGGCCGAGCAGGAATTTCAGGGGCGCATGATGGGAATCATGTAAGCGCCGGCCCGTCACGGCGGCACCAGCGCCGGATGTTTCACATTTCCTCAACCTCTAACGAAAGCCCATCTTGCAACCAACGTTCACCAAAGTCGCGCGTTCGCTCGCGCAAGCATTTATCGTCACCCTGGCCCTGTCGCAGGCAGCCCACGCCGCACCAGCCACCAGGGAAAGCCTGCAGCGCTACTTCGACGCCGCCAAGTCCGAGCGCATCGCCGACACGGCGGCCAAAGCCATGCTCAGGAACGAAGGGGGCGCATTGCAGGCGGAGAACGACCCCAAGGCAAAGGCAAAGCTGGCCACCCGCTATGAGCGCCTGTACGGCATCGTGCGCAAGCATGTCGTCTCGACCGTGTTCGGACCGAAGGCCATCGCCGACTACCAGCAATATTTGCAGGAAGCGGATGTGAAGGACATGATCGTCATGGCGCAAAGCCCGTTCGGCCAGAACTTCCTCGACAAGATCAACCCGGTGCTGCAGATGCAACCGGCCGTGGTCGATGGCTATGTGTCCAAGCGCATCCAGGAAATGAAGGCGCGCACGGACGACAGCGTGCCGCCGCCTGTTGCGCTGCCGAAGCCGGCGGCCGGCTCGAAGGAAGCACTGGCCCTTGCCATGATGCTCGAATGGCCCGGCGCGCGCGAGCAGTTCACCAAGGGCATGGCGCAGGTGGCGGAAAAGTCGCTGGAACAGGCGGCTTCGTTCGAGAGCCAGGGCAATACCGACCTGGCCAAGCGCGTACGGCGCTTCGCCACGGCGGTCCGGACCGAATTCAGGTTTGAAGAGGTCGCGGCGGTCCAGGCGCGCATGATCGCCGAGGAAATGAACGAGGCGGACATCGCTACGCTCACGGCGGAAAACAAAAATCCCGCGCGCTTCGCGCAGCGTCATAATATCGAGCAGATCGAGGCTGAACTGATGGGCCGCGCGGGCGCCTCCCTGAAGTCGGAAGAGATGCGGAAACTGCTCGCGGGCGAGCAAGCCGCGGCCAAACCGGCCAAGGCTGGCAAAGCCACCAGCAAGCAATAAGCTTTTGTACAGCGGCAGCCTCGCTCCTGCCAGGGGGCCGCCGTTAATCACTACCAGCCAGTACCGGCATCCAGGAAAGAACGTCTTGCACACACCGCTCATCAACGCTGCGCGCGCGCTCGCGCAGGCATGCATTGTCATGCTGGCCCTGGCGCACGGCGCCCACGCCGCACCGGCCACCGAGGAAAGCCTGCGCCGCTACTTCGAGATTGCCAAATCCGAGCGCATGATCGGCACCGCAATCGACGCGATGCTGGAGATCGAGGCTCGGGAATGGCAGGACGAGAGCGATCCGAAGAAAAAGGCGAACCTCAAGGCCCGCTTCGAGCGCACCAGCGCCATTATTCGCCAGCAGATCGCCTGGAACAAGGTCGAGCCGGTCGCCATCGAGAGCTACCGGAAGCACTTGCAGGAGTCCGATGTGCAGGAACTGCTCGTGCAGGCCCAAAGCCCGCTCGGCCAGATGATCATCAACAAGGTCACGCCGGCACTGCTGAAACAGCCGCCCGTGGTGGCGGACCACCTGGCCAGGCGCATTGTAGAACTCAGGGAACGCAAGGATGGCAGCGTGCCGCCCCCTGTCGCGCTGCCCCAGCCGCCGGCCGGCTCGAAAGAAGCGCTGGCCCTGGCCCTGATGCTCGACTGGCCGGGCGCGCGCGATGACTTCAACAAGAACATGGCCGCCATCGAAACGCGCGGACTGGAAATCGCGGCCGCGTTCGACGGCGAAGCGACCGCCGGTATCGGCGAGGAAGTGCGGCGCTTCTCCAAGGCGATGCGCAACGAGATCAAGTTCGAAGAGATGGCCGCCATCGAAGCGCGCATGATCGCCGGCGAATTGAGCGAAACGGAAATGGTCGCGCTGATCGAGGAGCACAAGAATCCCGCGCGCGCCGCCCAACGGATCAAGATCGCGCAGGCCGACGCCGAACTGATGACGCGCATGAGCGCCGCGATGCAGTCGGGCGACGTACTCAAACAGCTCGCCGACGCGGACGATGAGGAAGCGCCGGCCACGCCGGCCACGCCACGCAAGCCGGCCAGGGCAGCCAAGGCGCCCGCAAAGAAATGAAGCCGCTGCACATGCCCGTCATCGGCGCCGCGCGTTCGCTCGCGCGGGCCTGCATGGTTGCCCTGGCCCTGTCCCAGCCGGCTTGGGCCGAACCGGCTACCAGGGAAAGCCTGGGTCGCTATTTTTCGATCTCGAAGACCGAGCGCCTGAGCGACAGCATGGCCGCGGCGATCCTGGAGGCCGCCGCGCCGCCATGGCCGGACCAAACCGATACCGGCAAACAGGCGGAAAGGAAGGCGACGCATGAGCTCATGAGCGCCATCCTGCGCGAACGCGCCGGCTGGAGCGTGATCGAACCGGGGGCCGTCGCGATCTACCAGCAGCACTTTCAGGAGTCCGAGGTGCAGGCCCTGATCGCTCAGGCGCAAAGTCCGTTCGGCCAGACCTTCATCGACAAGATCGCGCCGGCGATGCGGAAGCGGGCGCCGGCCGTCCAGGCGCACATTGCCGAACGCACGGCGCAATTCATGACGCTCAACCCCGACAGCACCTTCACTGCCGTCCCGCTCCCGCTGCCGCGCGCCGGCTCGAAGGAAGCACTGGCCCTGGCCATGATGCTGGAGTGGCCAGCTGCACGCGCGCGCTTCGACGCCAACATGGCCAGGCTGGAGACGATGGCGGTGGAAGTGACCGGCGCCGACGGCGTCGTGCAAAGCGCCGGGCAAAGCGAGCAATCGAGGCGCTTTGCCCGCATGCTCAGGGAGCAATTCAAGTTTGAAGAGATCGCCGCCGTCGAAGCGCGCGTGATGGCATCGGAACTGGACGAGGCGGACATCGCCGCGCTCATCGAAAACAACCGGAACCCGGAGCGCGCCGCGCAACGCATCAAGATCGAACTGGCCGAGACCGAGCTGGCGGCCCACGTGCACGCGTACCTGCAATCGATCGATCTGCGCGGCCTGGCCACGATGGCGCAACGCAAAGAGCAAACGATCGAGCCCGCCACGCCAGAGATAGCGATCAAGGCGCACAAACCGGCGCGCACCAACTAAGGCCCGCGGCGCAATGAGCGGCCGTCAGGCCAGGCGCAGCGGCAGGCTGCGCAAGCGCTGCCCGGTCAGTTTGAACACCGCGTTGGCCACCGCCGGCGCGATCGGCGGCGTGCCCGGCTCGCCCACTCCCTCGGGCGGCTGGGCACTCTTGATGATCACCGTCTCCACCTCGGGCGTGCTGTCGATGCGCAGCACCGGATAGTCGCCAAAATTGCCCTGCTCGACGCGCCCGTTCTTGAGCGTGATCTCCCCCGCCAGCGCGGCCGACAGGCCGAACACCACCGCCGACTCCATCTGCTGCGCGATGATGTTCGGATTGACCGCCAGGCCGCAATCGATCGCACACACCACGCGGTGCACGCGGATCTGCTTGTCCGCCACCGACACCTCGGCCACCTGCGCCACGATGCTGCCGAACGACTGGTGCAGCGCCACGCCGTGCGCGCGGCCGGCCGGCGCGGTGCCGGCCCTGGCCAGCGCCGCGTCGAGCACCGCCATGTGACGCGGATGGCGCGCCAGCAGCGCGCGCCGGAACGGCGCCCCATCCTGGCCGGCGGCATGCGCCAGTTCGTCGATGAAGCTCTCCTTGAAAAACGCATTGTGCGAGTGGCCGACCGAGCGCCAGTAGCCGAGCGGCACCTGGCTGTCGACGATGACGTGCACCACGCGCTGGTTATCGATCTCGTACTGCATGTCGTACTCGCCTTCGGCCGTGGTCTTGTCCGGACCGACGCCGGGCAGGCCCAGGTTGCGCGGGAAATACTGGTGCCCGATCGAGCCGCTGACCGACTTGTTGTCGTAGCTGACGATGCCGCCCCTGGCGTCCACGCTGCCGGTAAAGCGCGCCAGCGCGGCCGGACGGTACACATCGTGCGTCATGTCGTCCTCGCGCGACCAGACCAGCTGCACCGGCTTGCCGCCGGCCGCCATGGCCACGGCGACTGCCTGCGCCACCACGTCCACCTCCAGGCGGCGCCCGAAGCCGCCGCCCAGCAGCAGCACGTCGACCGACACGTCGGCGCGGTTCACGCCCGCCACCTTCGCCGCCACGTCGACGCACATGCTGGGTACCTGGGTCGAGGCCCACAGCATCACCTTGCCGCCCGCCACCTGCGCGGTGCAGTTCATCGGCTCCATGGTGGCGTGCGCGAGGAAAGGCGCGCGGTATTCGGCGCGGATGGTCTTGACCGCGCCCGTGGCCAGCGCCACGTCGCCATTTTCGTAATAGGTAAAGCCCGATTCGGTATCGAGCGCGCCGGCGAACTGCCTGAAAATATCGGCGCTCGACAAGGTGGCATTGGCGCCCTCGTTCCACTTGACGGCCAGCGCGCCCAGGGCCTGGCGCGCGCGCCAGTACGAGTCGGCGATCACCGCCACGCCCGCGCCGGCGCCGGTTTTGCCGGACAGCGAGGACGACACGTCGACCACGCCCACCACGCCCGGCATCGCCTTGGCCTTGGCGGCATCGAACGACGCGACCGTGCCGCCCACCACCGGCGACATCGCCACCGCCGCATACAGCATGCCGGGCGGGCGCGCATCGATCCCGAACATGGCGCTGCCATTGACCTTGGCCGGCGAATCGCGGCGCGCCTGGGGCGTGCCGATCAGGGTGAATTCGCCGGGCTGCTTGAGGCGCACGTCGGACGGGGAAATATCCAGGCCTGCCGCCGCCGCCCTGGCGGCCAGGCTGCCGTACGAGGCGCGCTTGCCGCCCGGGTGGACCACGAAGCCGCCCGTGCCCTTGCATTGCGCGGCCGGCACGCCCCATTCCTGCGCCGCGGCGGCGATCAGCATGGCGCGCGCCACCGCGCCCGCTTCGCGCATCGGCAGCCAGGCATCCTTGATGCTGCTCGACCCGCCCGTCATCATGATGCCCAGCTCGCGCGCAACTTTGGAGAGCATCCACTGCGCGCCTTCCTTGAGACTGCCGCGGTCGTCGGGATGGAACGGCAGGTTCTCGCGCAGCACTTCGAGATTGCTGAAGATCTTGTCGATCGGCGCCTGGGTGATGCGCACCTGCGACAGCGGCACGTCGAGCTCCTCGGCCAGCAGCATCGGCAGCGCGGTGTTCACGCCCTGCCCCATTTCGCAGCGCGGCACCACCACCGACACCGTGCCGTCGGGCGCGATCGCCACCCAGCCGTTCAGGGCCACGGCGCCGCCGGTCACCGGCAAGGGCTGCGCGGTGTGCAGGCGCTGGCGCGGCGGCTGGATGCCCCAGCCGACCACCAGGGCGCCGCCGGCAGCGAGGCCGCCGAGCAGAAAACGGCGGCGGGTCTTGTTCTTTGGTGTCGACTGGCTCATTGCATTCTCATGGCGTGCGCGGGGATTCGCACTGTAGCACGCCACCGGTGCGGCGCGACAGACGGTGTTTACGCCGGCACGCGCGCCGGCCAGCGTGCCAGGATGGTATCGGGCAGCTCGGGGCGGCTGTACAGGTAGCCCTGCGCCTGGTTGCAGCCGTGGCGCAGCAAAAAGGCGGCCTGCTCCTCGGTTTCGACACCTTCGGCGATCACCGACAGGTTCATGCTCTTGCCAAGCTGGATGATGGCGATCGCGATCGCCTCGTCGTTCACGTCGGTCGAGATATCCTTGATGAAGCTGCGGTCGATTTTCAGGGTCTGCACCGGCAACTGCTTGAGGTAGGCCAGCGACGAATAGCCGGTGCCGAAATCGTCGATCGCCAGTCCCACGCCGATCGAATGCAGGTCGTTGATGAAGACCAGCGCGTCGCCCGTATTCATGATCACCGACTCGGTCACTTCCAGCTGCAGGCGCTGGGGCGCCAGGCCGGTCTCCTTGAGGATATCGGCCACCATGTTGACGATGCTGCCGCGCTCGAACTGCTTGACCGACAGGTTGACCGCGATTTTCGGCACGTGCAGGCCGGCCGCCTCCCAGCGGATCATCTGGCGGCAGGCTTCGTCCAGCACCCACTTGCCGAGCTGGTTGATGAAACCGGTGTCCTCGGCCAGCGGAATGAAGCGCACCGGCGGCACGTTGCCCAGTTCCGGATTATTCCAGCGCACCAGCGCCTCGACCCCGATCAGGCGGCCGGTATCGATTTCGACCTGCGGCTGGTAATTGAGGAAGATCTCGTTCTTGTCGATCGAGCGGCGCAGCATCGCTTCGAGGCGCAGGCGCTCGACGCCTTCGCCCGTCATCGACGGCGCGTAGAACTGGTAGCCGTTGCGGCCGCGCGCCTTGGCCTGGTACATCGCCACGTCGGCATTGCGGATCAACATATTCAGGTCGGCCGCGTCGTCCGGGAACATGCTGATGCCGACGCTGCCGGTGACGAACAACTCGTAGTCGGAGACGATGAAGGGCTGCTCGAACATGGCCATCAGTTTTTCGGCCACCTGGCCGGCGCCAGCCTGGCCGCTGACGTTTTCGAGCAGCACGATGAATTCGTCGCCGCCCAACCGTGCCAGGGTATCGCCTTCGCGCAGCTTGCCCTGCAGGGCCGATGCGACCTGCTTGAGCAGCTCGTCGCCGACGTGGTGGCCGAGCGTGTCGTTGACGTTCTTGAAGCGATCCAGATCGATGAACAGCACCGCCAGCTGCTGGCCGTCGCGCGCGGCGCGCTTGAGCGCGTGCAGCAGGCGGTCGTGGAACAGCAGGCGGTTGGGCAGCGCCGTGAGCGAATCGTGGTGCGCCATGTGATCGAGCTGCTCCTGCGATTCCTTGACCTTGGTGATGTCGCTGAACACGGCCACGTACTGGGTGGTGACGCCATGATTGTCGCGCACCGCCGACACGGTGAGCCACTGCAGGTAGGTTTCGCCGCTCTTGCGCGTGTCCCAGCGCTCGCCGCGCCAGAAACCGACTTCGCCCAGTTCGGCCCACATCTGCTGGTACATGGCCGGGTTTTCGGTGTGCGAGCGGGTCAGGCGCACATCCTTGCCGACCGCCTCGCTCTCGCTAAAGCCCGTGATCCGGGTGAAGGCCGGATTGACGGCAACGATACCCAGGTCGACGTCGATCACCATGACGGCGTCGGCGATATGTTCGAGCACCGTGGCCGACAGGCGCAGCTTTTCCTCCGCCTCGCGCCGCTCGGTGACGTCGGCATAGACCCAGATGCTGCCGCCGTTGGGGCGTCCCGGGTCGAGCGCGCAGCCGCTCACGCGGCACCAGAAGACGGTGCCGTCCTCTTTCATGTACTGGCGCTCTTCGTTGTAGTCCTTGCCCTCGGCCAGGGCCGCGTATTGCTGCTCGCCGGCGCGCACGAATTCATCGTGATTCGGGTACATGATGTCGGCCAGCTTGCCGGTCATCTCGCCGCTGGCGTAGCCGAACAGGTCTTCGCAGCGGCGGTTGACCGAGACGATGCGCCGTTCGCGCACGAACATCACGCCGAACATGACGTTGTCGAGGATCGCGCTTTGCTCGGTCAGCAGCGCCGCGATGCGCATCTCGTTGTGTTTGCGTTCGCTGATGTCGGAAATGATCCCGTCCACCCACGATTTTTCGGGCACGGCCCCCGCCTGCGGCTGGCCGTTCTCGGACACCCAGCGCTCGATGCCGCCGGCATCGATGATGCGGTATTCGATTTCGTACGGGCGACCGCTGGCCATCGCTTCGCGCACGGTGCGGCTCTGCATGCGCCGGTCTTCGGGGCAGATCAGGTCCGACCAGGCATCGGTGGAGCTGCGCATGAGCAGCGCGGCCGGGTAGCCGGAAATGTCTTCGATGGCGTCGCTGACGAAATCGATCGAGCCGCCCGGGCGCACGCGAAACACCGCGCCGGGAACCTGGGTGACGATGGTGCGAAAGCGCTCCTCGCGCCGGCCGATATCCTCGAACAGGTGCTTGATGGCGACCCGCATCTGCTCCATCTGCTTGGCCAGGCGGCCCAGTTCATCGCTGCCTTCGAGGTCGAGGCGCGTCTCGAAGTCGCCGTGCGAGAGGCGGTCGGAAAACTTCATCAGCTGGCGCAGCGGCACCAGCAGGCGCTTGTTGAGGAACAGGACGATCAGGACCAGCGACACGGTCAGCTGGAACGCCAGCACGAAGGCGTAGCTGGACTGCTTGCCGCGCAATTCCTGCTGGCTGCGGGCGTCGTCCATCTCGACCACCACCACGCCGATACGCTCGCCGCGCACCAGGATGTCGCGCTGGGCGCGGTAGATATGGCCCGCCCGGCGCTGGGCCGAGTGGATGTTGATGAAGGGGGCGTCCGACTGGCCGATCACCTGGATGCGCAGCACCGACGGATCGCGCATCACCGATTCGACCAGCGACTGGGCCGACTCGGCGTTCATGTTCCAGAGCGACTCCTGCATGCCGAGGGCGAGAATGTCGACATTGCGGCGCAGCGACTCGTTGAGCACCGCCTTGGCCGCCGTCCGCTCCTGCACCCCGATCAGCACATAGCTGCCGATCATTGCGGGAATGACCAGCCCGCCGAAAACGACCAGCATCAGCGCGCCGTAAATCGACAGCCCGTACAGCCTGCTCAGCTTGGTACGGAAACGTTGGTAGGCCGTGCTAAGCATGCAGCAAGTCTGAAAGCATGGGGAAGATGCCTGAATGATAAGTTAGGCAAGAAAGTTTTCTATACGGAATTATGCACGGAAGCTCTCGTCAAGTCACCAACGGCACGGGCCGATGAGGCGTTTTACAGACGGGGAAATGAAAACAGTTGACGTTATTGCTGACGCCAAGGCGGCCATGTAGTTGATCCTGGCATCCGGGCCAATGCCGCGGTCGAATCGATGTCGTCTCATTCGTTGGCAAATGCAAACGGACCGCCGCTCAGCGCGAATCGCGCCGACTTGCTATCATCGCAGCACTTTTCTAAAAGGGATTCCCCATGACTTTTTCCATGTACGACGCCTCGGTACCCGTTTTCAAGCAGATCCTGACCAGCCTGTCGGCCATCATCGACAAGGCCGACGCCCACGCCGCCGAAAAGAAGATCGAGCCGGCCGCCCTGCTGCAGGCGCGCCTGTATCCGGACATGTTTCCCTTCCTGCGCCAGGTCCAGGTTGCGGCCGACTTCGCCAAGGGCTGCTGCGCCCGCCTGGCTGGCGTGGACGTGCCGCGCTATGAAGATACCGAGCAGACGTTCGCCGACCTGAAAGAGCGCATCGCCAAGACGCTGGAATTCATCAACGGCCTGCCGCAGGACGGCATCGAAGCGAGCGCCCAGCGCGACATCAGCACCAGCAGCGGCGCCAACGCCAAGCACTTCAAGGGCCAGGTCTATCTGGTGCATTACGCGCTGCCGCACTTCTATTTCCACGCCACGACCGCGTACGCGATCCTGCGCCATAACGGCGTGGAAGTGGGCAAGAAGGATTTCATCGGCGCGTTTTAAGCCGCATATATATAGTTAGTCAGGGGAGCCGCGCGCCTCCCCTGTCCGCCGGCTCAGGTATTGCGGCGCGGGTAGCCCTGGGCAAGGATGCGGACCCACACCACTTCCTTGTCGGCGTCGCTCATCGATACCCAGTGCGCCACTTCCACCACGCTGCGTCCGCAGCCGCGGCAGATCTCGTCGAAGGTCGTCGAGCAGACGGCGACACAGGGCGTGTCCGGCCGTTCAGGCGGCTTCATGGCGCCCTCACTTGGCGGGGCCGACATCGAGCGCATCCCAGCCGTCATGGCCAAGCTTTTCCATGGTTTCAATATTCTTGTCGAAGATCTCGGACGCTTCCGGGAACGCCGCGACCGCCCGCTCGATGCTGTCTTCGCGCAGCAGGTGCAGGATGGGGTATGGCGCGCGGTTGGTAAAGTTGCTGATATCGTTGATATGGGTGTCCGCGAACTGATATTGCGGATGGAAACTGGCTACCTGCAGTTCGCCGTCGAGCTGCATGTCTTCCAGCGCGGCATCGGCCACGTCGAGGAATTCGTTGTAGTCGAGGAAGTCGCCCAGCACGAAGGGATGAATCAGCAAGGTGGTGTCGATCGCTTCCGGGTCGGTATCGGACAGCAGTTGCAGCTCATTCATCAGGGTTTCGAGCAAGACTTCCGGTGTGGTGGCGCTGGAAACGACGTAGCGCACCTGCTTTTTCACATGAACGGCCTTGGCGAACGGACACAGATTGAGTCCGATGACGGCTTTTTCCAGCCATTGTTGGGTAGCGGCAATGATCTGCTCATCGTCGGCGTTCAGATTGGGGGTGTTCATGCTGATGCTTTCAGTAATAGACAATGCGCGAGACGCAAACGCCCGCGCAAAAACCAAATTGTACGCACTCTTTGCGCCACCTCATAGGTGCGCCCGCGTGTGCGCGTAGTTTAGAGGCCGACGCCCGGTTCGCGGCCAGCAGCGGCGACGCCGCGGTTTTGGTATTGTTCGCGGGCCTGCCGCATCCGCCCCCGCCGGCCCCGCGCAGCGCTCTCCCGCGCATCCTTGCCATAGGAGAACATCATGCATACCCCCTGGGAGTATCCCAAGCGACCCCGTCCATACACTGATAGCATCCTGGCACTTTTAAGGCATACTCCCGGCAATTGGTCTTTTCCGATGCAACAATACTGGTCGAAAGTGTTATCAAAATATTTGCCGCGCACACATACATTTGACTTGACTCAAACGATAAGTGGTACGTACACTCCGACCTTATCTATTCGTCTGTCCGGCAGTTTTCGGACCCAACAATGGAACGCTATGCAAAAAACGACACGCAATACCACTTCACTTGCAGTCCTCGTTCTGATGCTCGCGCCTGCGCTCAGCCACGCGGTCGACTCCGTCTCAACCAACGTTGCGCCGCTCGCCCCGACGGTCAAGCCTGCACCTGCTCCACTGCATCCCTTCCCTGCCGTCAAGGCAGATGAATACAAGGAAGCCGATGTCTGGGGCCGTATCCGCACCGGTTACGCCATTCCCGACATCGACAACGAGCTCGTGACCAAGCACGTCAAGTGGTATAGCACCCGTCCCGACTATATCGCCCGCACCTCGGCGCGCGCCTCGCGTTACCTGTTCCACGTGGTCCAGGAACTCGAGAAGCGCAATATGCCGACCGAGCTGGCATTGCTGCCGATTATTGAATCGGCCTTCAATCCGCAAGCCTATTCCAAGGCCAATGCCGCCGGCATGTGGCAGTTCGTGCCCGGCACCGGCAAGGATTTCAATCTCAAGCAAAACATGTTCAAGGACGAGCGCCGCGGCGTGCTGGCCTCGACCGATGCCGCGCTGAGCTACCTGCAGCGCCTGTACGGCATGTTCGGCGACTGGCCGCTGGCCCTGGCGGCCTATAACTGGGGCGAAGGCAATGTCCAGCGCGCCATCAAGAAGAACCAGGCGCTCGGCAAACCGACCGACTACGAAAGCCTGTACGAGCACATGCCGGCCGAAACGCGCGAATACGTGCCGAAACTGCAGGCGGTCAAGAACATCATCGCCAACCCGGCCCAGTACCACGTGTCGCTGCCGATTATCGACAACACGCCCTACTTCACCGCGATCGACAAGACCAGCGATATCGACCTGACCATCGCCGCCCAGCTGGCCGAACTGTCGGTCGAGGAATTCAAGGCGCTCAATCCGCAGTTCAACCGTCCGGTCATCACCGGCGGCGAGCAGACCAAGATTCTGTTGCCACAGGAAAATGCGGAAAAATTCCACCTGAACCTGGCGCAATGGGGCCGTTCGCTGTCGACCTGGACCACGCACAAGATTACCGGCGCCAAGGACAGCATCGCTTCGCTGGCGTCGCGCTTCGGCACCACGCCGGAAGTGATCCGCCAGGCGAACAATATTCCGGCGGCAACCCGCCTGAAGGCCGGCTCCACCATCCTGGTGCCGAAAATCTCGACCTCGGTGCACAACGATATCGCCGAGCACGTCGTCGACAATGCCGTCATGGCGTTCGAAGCCGAACGCGCCGGCCGCCGCGGTGGGCGCGCCGAAAAGCAGACCAACGCCCAGCGCATCAAGGGCAAGGTCGCCGAACTGAAAACGCGCGTCTCCGGCCGCAACGCCAAAGCCGCAGCCAACGAAACGTCGCGCTACAAACGGCGCGGCGGCTGACCGCCGGTGGCGGGTGCATCCGGTGCGCCCGCCATGCCGCTTTATCTACCAAGACTTCCCCGGTAAATCCAGCTTTTTGATACACACTATTCGGATTTACCTATACAACTACAGTGAAACTACTGTATAGTGTTGTTTGTGCGCTGCAATACGTTTCTCGCAATCAGACTGAAGCGATGGCCCTTGGCAGTAACAAAGAAGTAAAACTAGCAGCTTCGCAAGCCTAGGCGTATCCCACGGATACCCTCAATAAAGCCCTCCCGCCTTGTGTGTCGCACCTGACACCGTCCCGGCGCAAAGCTTTTGTGCCGAAATTTCTTTCATCCTGAGTCATTTCGTTGTGTTGGTTGGCGTTGCTATTTTGCGCTCGGAGCATGTGCTCGGGCGCTGATCTATACCGAAAGAAAAGAACATAATGAGTTTTGAAGCATTAGGCCTCCACGCGTCTATCGTAAAAGCAGTAACCGATGCCGGTTACACCGTTCCGACCCCAGTTCAGGAGCAGGCCGTTCCTGCCGCCATCAGCGGCCGCGACCTGCTGGTTTCGTCGCAGACCGGTTCCGGCAAGACCGCAGCATTCATGCTGCCAGCACTCCACAAATTCGCCGTTGCCGAGCAATCGCAGGCATCCAAGAACGCCGCCCAGGAAGCGCAGAATGCGCGTGCCCGCGGCGAGCGTCCACGTTTCAAAGCTGCACAGCCTAAAATGCTGGTGCTGACCCCGACCCGCGAACTGGCACTGCAAGTGACCAGCGCGACCGAAAAATACGGCACCCAGATCCGCCGTATCAAGGCCGTGTCGATCCTGGGCGGCATGCCTTATCCTAAACAGATGCAACTGCTGGCACGCAACCCGGAAATCCTGGTCGCTACCCCTGGCCGTCTGATCGACCATATGGAATCGGGCAAGATCGATTTCTCGGAACTCGAAATCCTGGTGCTGGACGAAGCTGACCGCATGCTGGACATGGGTTTCATCGACGACATCGAAAAAATCATCGCCGCCACGCCAGCGAACCGCCAGACGATGCTGTTCTCGGCCACGCTCGACGGCATGGTCGGCAACATGGCCCGCCGCATCACCACCGACCCGATGACCATCCAGATCACCGGTTCGGCATCGAAGCACGAAAACATCGTGCAGCGCGTGCACTTCGTCGACGACCTGTCGCACAAGAACCGCCTGCTCGACCATCTGCTGCGCGACGAAACGCTGGACCAGGCTGTTGTGTTCACCGCCACCAAGCGTGATGCCGACACCATCGCCGACCGCCTGAACATCGCCGGTTTCTCGGCAGCGGCACTGCATGGCGACATGCACCAGGGCGCGCGTAACCGTACCCTGGACGGCCTGCGCCGCGGCCAGGTCCGCGTGCTGGTCGCGACCGACGTTGCTGCCCGTGGTATCGATGTCCCGAACATCACCCACGTGTTCAACTACGACCTGCCCAAGTTCCCTGAAGACTATGTGCACCGTATCGGCCGTACCGGCCGTGCCGGCCGCAATGGCCTGGCGATCTCGCTGGTGAACCATGCCGAAGGCATGAACGTCAAGCGCATCGAGCGCTTCACCAAGCAGCTCATTCCGGTCAACGTGATCGAAGGCTTCGAGCCGAAGAAAACCGCGTCGGCGCCACGTTCGGCTGCCCGTCCAGGCACCTGGAAACCAGGCGACAACCGCGGCGGCGCCAAGCCAGGCCAGCGTACGTTCAGCAAGCCGGGCGCAGCCCCACGCAAGGAAGGCGCGACCGGCGGCGGCTACAAGGGTTCGAACCCGCGTCCGGCTTCCGAGCGCACCCGCAGCTCGTACGGCGACCGTTAATCGTTCGCTTGTTGCGACTGACCAGAGAACGGCTGCTTCGGCGGCCGTTTTTTTCGTCCCTCGCTTTTTTGCGCATCAAACGACGCTGCACCGACATCAGGGATCGCCATACGCGTTTCACCGGCAAGCAAGCCCCATGTTTTTGATGCAGGTCAAGGGAAATGGTGGATGTAATCGGTAACCTTTGCTTTACCGCCAGACAGCGCTTACCCGGAGCCCTCCGATGAAACACCTTTTGCTGCCGTTCGACGGCTCCCCCAGCGCCACCCGCGCCGCCCGCCACGCCGCCGAGCTGGCCGTCCTGATTCCCGGCCTGCGCGTGAGCCTGCTGCACGTGTTCGATCCCGTGACCCTGGCGCCGCACGGCGCACTGGTGCGCAACGAAGTCGACAGCCGCTACGGCGCCGAGGCCGCCGCCCTCATGGCGCCGGCCGTCCAGGCGTTCGAGAGCGCCGGATTGAGCGTCGAACTGCACTGCCGCGCCGGCTCCCCCGCCTCCGAGATCGCCCTGTATGTCCACGAAGCCGGATGCGATGCACTCGTCATGGGCACGCGCGGCATGGGAGCGTTCGCCGCAATCCTGATCGGCTCGGTCGCCACGCGTGTGCTGCAACTTGTCAGTGTGCCGGTAACGCTGGTCAAATGAGGGCGCGCACCGCCGGCTGGCCCGCATGAGCGGCATCGCGGGTATCGCGCTGGCCCTGGCGCTGCTGGTCTGGCTCGCTTACCGCGGCGTCAGCGTGCTGCTGCTGGCGCCGCTGCTGGCCATGCTGGCCGCGCTGTTTAGCGCCGACGCCCCGCTGCTGGCCAGCTATACCCAGGTCTTCATGAAGGCCCTGGCCGGCTTCATCGCCCTGTATTTTCCGCTGTTCCTGTTGGGCGCCATCTTCGGCAAGCTGATGCAAGCCTGCGGCGCCGCCGGCGCCGTGGCCAACTGGTTCAGCGCGCACCTCGGTCCGCAGCGCGCCATCTTGTCCATCGTGCTTGCCTGCGCCATCCTCACCTATGGCGGCGTGTCGCTGTTCGTGGTCGCGTTCGCGGTGCATCCGATCGCCGCCGCCTTGTTCGAGCGCGCGCGCCTGCCCGCACGCCTGATACCGGCCAGTATCGCGCTGGGCGCCTTCACCTTCACCATGACGGCGCTGCCGGGCACGCCGGCGATCCAGAACGCGATTCCGATGCCCTATTTCCAGACCACCCCGTTCGCCGCTCCCGGCCTGGGCATCCTGGCCGGGGCCGTGATGCTGGGGCTGGGCATGGCCTGGCTGAACTGGCGCGCGCGCCGGCTGCACGGCCGCGACGAGCCCTGTGCGGCTGCCATCGGCGGGCCCACCCCGGGCCCGCCGGGCGACGGCATGGGCGCGGGCGGACCGTGCGGCGCCACCCAGGCCGGCGCCGCGCCGCCGGCCTGGGTGGCGCTGCTGCCGATCGTGCTGGTGCTGACGCTCAACTATGTGTTCTCCGCCCATGTCTTCGCCGCACTCGACACCTCCTATCTGGCCCTGGCGCCCTACGGTCCGGCCACCCTGGCGCAGGTGAGCGGCATCTGGTCCATCCTGTGCGCGCTGGCGCTCTCGATCCTGATGCTGGTGGCGCTCAATCGCCAGCGCCTGCACGACCTGCGCCAGGTCCTCGACGAGGGCGCCAATGGCGCCATCCTGCCGATCTTTAATACGGCATCGCTGGTCGGTTTTGGCGCGGTCATCGCCTCGCTGGCCGCCTTTTCCGCGATCCGCGACGCGGTGCTCGGGATCGCACCCGGGCAACCGCTCATTTCGCTGGCGATCGCCGTCAACCTGCTGGCCGGGATCACCGGCTCGGCGTCGGGCGGCATGAGTATCGCCCTCCAGACCCTTGGCCCCGACTATCTGGCGCTGGCGCGCAGCGCCGGCATCGCGCCCGAGCTGCTGCACCGGGTCACCACCATCGCCACGGGTGGTCTCGATGCACTGCCCCACAATGGGGCCGTCATCACCTTGCTGTCGATCTGCAAGCTCGATCACCGCCGCGCCTACGGCGATATCTTCATGGTGGCCGTCGCCGGCCCCGTGGCCGCACTGGCCGTCGTGGTCACGCTGGGCAGCCTGGCAGGATCGTTCTGATCAGAGTGCGCAGGTACGGCAGCGGGCAAGAATATCGTCGCGCTCCGGCTGGAAACTGCCGCTCGTTGTCGAACACACAACCGCCCCCGCGTGCCCACCACGCGCGTCCCGCTGCGGCATATACCGCGCGCCGCCGGCCTCTTGTTGCCGCACGACTACGTTTTTCCGGTTGCAAAGCGTAGTAACTGCTATACTTTATTCGTATTTACATTTCTCGCCGCGTCGGCAACGTAACTTTCCCAGCCTTTCGGCCAGCCTGTTCTGCAGTTGCGAGTGCGCCAATTTCGTGCCACAGACTGATCATAAGTCGTTCACGCGAAAGAGCACATGCATACGCCCGGGTTTGACATCGGCACGATCGAGCATAAATTAATTACAGACGGAAATATCGAATTCAAGCGCCAGGAAAGCTTGCTCAAGACGGGCGCTTTACAGGACGCCATTTTCAATAGCGCCTATTTCTCCAGCATCGCCACCGACGAAAAGGGCGTCATCCAGATTTTCAACGTCGGCGCCGAGCGCATGCTGGGCTATACCGCGCTGGACGTCGTCAACCGCATCACGCCGGCCGACATTTCAGATCCGCAGGAAATGATCGCGCGGGCAGCGGAACTGAGCCTCGAACTCGACACCACCATCACGCCCGGTTTCGAAGCCCTGGTCTTCAAGGCCTCGCGCGGCATCGAAGACATCTACGAGCTGAGCTATATCCGCAAGGATGGCAGCCACTTCCCGGCGCTCGTGTCGGTCACCGCCTTGCGCGACGATCACAATGCCATCATCGGCTACCTGCTGATCGGCACCGACAATACCGCGCGCAAGCGGGCCGAAGAAGCCCTGCTCAAGGCCGGCGCGCTGCAGAGCGCCATTTTCAACAGCGCCAATTTTTCCAGTATCGCCACCGACGCCAAGGGCGTCATCCAGATCTTCAACGTCGGGGCCGAACGCATGCTCGGCTACACGGCGCTCGAAGTGATGAACACGATCACCCCGGCCGATATCTCCGATCCCCAGGAAGTGATCGCGCGCGCCAAGGCCCTCAGCCTGGAGCTGGAAACGCCCATCACGCCCGGCTTTGAAGCGCTGGTGTTCAAGGCGTCGCGCGGCATTGAAGATATTTACGAGCTGACCTACGTGCGCAAGGATGGCAGCCGCTTTCCGGCCATCGTCTCGGTGACCGCCCTGCGCGACGCCCACGACGACATCATCGGCTACCTGCTGATCGGCACCGACAATACCGCCCGCAAGCAAGTCGAGGCGGCGCAGGCGCTGCTGGACCAGCGCCTGCGCGACCAGCAGTTCTATACCCGTTCGCTGATCGAGTCCAATCTCGACGCCTTGATGATGACCGACCCGCAAGGCATCATCTCGGACGTGAACCAGCAGATGGTCGCCCTCACCGGGCGCACCCGCGATGAACTGATCGGCGCCCCCAGCAAGAAATTCTTTACCGACCAGAGCCAGGCCGATGCGGCCATCAAGCGCGTGCTCCAGGAAAACAAGGTGACCGATTACGAACTGACGGTGCGTGCCCTCAACGGGGTCGAAACCGTGGTGTCGTACAACGCCGCCACCTTCCACGACCGCGACCGCAAGCTGCAGGGCGTGTTCGCCGCCGCGCGCGACGTCACCGAGCGCAAGCGTTTCGAGCACACGCTGGAGATGAAAAATATTGAGCTGGAACGCGCCAGCCGCATGAAGTCCGAATTCCTGGCCACCATGTCGCACGAGTTGCGTACGCCCCTCAACGCCATCATCGGCTTTTCCGAGGCGCTCAAGGACGGTTTTCTGGGCCAGACCAGCACACTGCAGCACGAATGCGTCGGCGACATCTTCAGCAGCGGCCTGCACTTGCTCTCGCTGATCAACGACATCCTGGATCTGTCGAAAGTCGAAGCCGGCATGATGGCGCTCGAACTCGACGCCGTCGACCTGCACAGCCTTTTGCCGAACAGCCTGACCATCGTGCGCGAAAAGGCGGCGGCCCAGAACATCGCGCTGAGCCTGGAGATTGGCGACGACCTCGGCATGCCGCAACTGGACATCCGCAAGACCAAGCAGATTGTCTACAACCTGCTCTCGAACGCCGTCAAATTCAGCGCCAATGGCGCTGCCGTCACCTTGCACGCGCGGCGCGTGCCGCGCCGCGCCGTCGGCCATCTTGCCGGACACTGGCCGGTGCATGGCTTCCCCCTGGCCGACAACGAGTACAACGATTTTCTCGAACTGTGCGTCAGCGACAGCGGCATCGGGATTTCGGAGCCGGACATGGCGACCCTGTTCCAGGCCTTCAGCCAGATCGACAGCAGCCTGGCGCGCAAATTCGAAGGCACCGGCCTCGGCCTGGCGATGGTCAGGCAGTTGGCCGAGCTGCAGGGCGGCACGGTGGCGGTCGCCAGCCGCGCGGGAGAGGGATCGCGCTTCGCCGTCTGGCTGCCGCTGCGCACGCTGGTGCCGGGGGCGCGCCCCGCGCTGCACGGCGCCGCAGCGCCGCCCGCGCCCGATACCATGGCCCCCGCGCGCCCCGGCCCGGCCGAGCGCATCGCACTCGTGGTGGAAGACAACGACCAGGCCGCGGCACTGGCGCGCCTGCTGCTCGAAGCGGAAGGCTTTACCGTGCTGCGCGCTGCGAGCGCCGAGCAGGCGCTGGAGATGGCGCCACGGCAGGCGCTGAGCCTGATCACGCTCGACATCCGCTTGCCCGGCATGGATGGCTGGCAGTTGCTCCAGCGCCTGCGCGAGAATCCGGCGCTGGCGCGGGTGCCGGTGGTGGTCATTTCAGGCATCGCCGATGCCAACCTGGCCCTGTCCGGGGGCGCCGCCGCCATGCTGCAAAAGCCGATCAGCCACGCCCAGCTGCAAGCCTCGCTGAGCGGCCTGGGCTTGCAGCCATCGCTCGAACGCACATGCACGGTGCTGGTGGTCGAGCACGACCCCAGGGCGGTCGAAGCCATCGCCGGCTTGCTGCCCAGCCCCGCGTATGCGGTGCTGCGCGCCTACACGGGAAGCGAAGCCATTTTCCTGGCCCAGCACATGCGCCCCGACCTGATCCTGCTGGACCTGATGCTGCCGGACCTGAGCGGTATCGACGTGGCCGAGGCGCTGCAGCGCAACCCGGCGACGGCGCGCATCCCGGTCCTGGTCGGCGCGGCGGCCCAGGCGACCGGGCCGCAGAGCGCCGACAAGCGCGGCCTCGACCAGGCCCGCTTCGTCGCCGAGGTGCGGCGCGCCGTGCTCTCCCCTTAGGGAGGACCGGCCATGGCAAGGATACTCATCATTGAAGACAACCCGGCCAACATGAAGCTGGCCTCGCTGCTGCTGCGCCATGCCGGGCATGCGGTATTGTGCGCCCCCGACGCCGAAAGCGGCCTGACCATGGCGCGTACCGACAAACCCGACCTGATCCTGATGGATATTCAGCTGCCCGGCATGGACGGGCTGGCGGCGACCGCGCTGCTGAAACAGGATGCCGGCACCGGTGCCATCCCCGTGATCGCCCTGACCGCGATGGCAATGAAGGAAGACCGGGCAAAAAGCGAAAGCGCCGGCTGCGATGCCTATATCGCCAAGCCGCTGCGCCATCAGGAACTGTATGCCGCGATCGACGCCTTGCTGCCCCCGGAGAAGTAACATGACGCTGCGCGCACCCACCATCCTGATCGTCGACGACGAAGCCAAGAACCGGCGCCTGCTGGCGGTACTGTTGCAGCCCGAGGGCTACAGCACCTGCGGCGCGGCCAGCGGCGAGGAAGCGCTGGCCGCCATCGGCGCCTCGGCCCCGGACCTGATCCTGCTCGACATTACCATGCCGGGCATGGATGGCTATCGGGTCGCCAGCATCCTGAAGGCCGATCCGGCCACCGCCAATATTCCCATCATCATGGTCACCGCGCACATGGAGCGCACCGCGCGCCTGGCCGGCCTGGACGCCGGGGCCGAAGACTTCCTGACCAAACCGGTCGACCGGGCGGAACTATGGTTAAGGGTGCGCAACCTGTTGCGCCTGAAAGCGTACGGCGACCTCCAGGACCACAGCGCCAGGCTGGAGAGCCAGGTGCTGGCGCGCACGGTCGACCTGCAGCGCTTTCGCACGGCGATGGATGCCACCGCCGATGCCATCATGCTGATCAGCCGCGCGAGCATGCGCTTTAGCGAGGTCAACGAGACAGCATGCCATTTGCTCGGCTACTCGCGCGCGGACCTGCTGAGCATGGGGCCTGCCGAACTGATCAAGACGAGCCGCGCTGCGCTGGAGTGCCAGTATGACGCACTCATTGTCGACGGCGCCGACCGCGACCAGCGGGAAATGATGATGACGCGCAAAGATGGCTTGAGCGTGCAGGTGGAAGTGCACAGCCAGGCGCTGCGCTCCGGTAACGACTGGACCATTGTGGTGGTGGTGCGCGACATTACCGAGCGCAAGCAGGCGGAAAAGCGCCTGACCCACCTGGCCCATCACGACTCCCTGACAGGTCTGCCCAACCGCACGCTATTTTATGACACCTTGCAGCGCACCCTGGCGCTGGCGCGCGGCAGCGGCGCGCTGGTCGCGGTCATGTTCCTCGACCTCGACAATTTCAAGAATATCAACGATACCCTGGGCCATGCGATTGGCGATGAGCTGCTGTTGCAGTTCAGCAACCGCCTGATGCAGTGCGTGCGCGTGCGCGACACGGTCGGCCGCCTGGGGGGAGACGAATTTGCGCTGATCCTGATCATGCAGGATTGCCAGCAGGGCGCGGTGGTGATCGCCCAGAAGATCCGCGACGTCTTGCGCGCGCCATTCATCCTGAGCGGGCACGAAGTGACGATCACCGCCAGCATCGGCATCACCGTCCATCCGGACGACGCCTCCGATCCGGATACGCTGATCAAGTACGCCGATACGGCGATGTACCAGGCCAAGCACGCCGGGCGCGACACCTACCGCTTCTTCACCGCGCAAATGAACGCCGACGTGCTGGCCCGCCTGACGCTCGAAACCGCCTTGCGCAAGGCCATCGAAAACGAGGAATTCGTGCTCCATTACCAGCCGAAGGTGCACCTCAACAGCGGGCGCGTCGCCGGTCTGGAAGCGCTGCTGCGCTGGGACCGCCCCGGCCATGGCCTGGTCCCGCCCAATGCATTCATTCCGGTGCTGGAAGAGACGGGGATGATCGTGCAAGTCGGCAGCTGGGTCGTGGCGCAGGCGTGCCGCCAGATCGGCTTGTGGCTGCGTTCGCCGGTTGGTCCGATCCAGGTGGCGGTCAACGTCTCCGGGAGGCAATTTGCGGAAGGCGACCTGGATGGAGACGTCATCAAGGGATTGGCGCTGCACGGCATTCCGGCCGAGCTGCTCGATCTGGAGCTGACCGAGACGTCCTTAATGGCCAATACCGAGCGCACCACCGAGATCTTGCACAGGCTCAAGCAGCACGGAGTACGCATTTCCATCGACGATTTCGGCACCGGCTACTCCAGCCTGGCTTACCTGCGCCGCTTTCCCATCGATAAACTGAAGATCGACATCGCCTTCATCCGCGACCTCACCACCAGTCCCGATGATGCGGCCATCGTGCTGGCCATCATCAGCATGGCCCACAGTCTCAAGCTCGATGTCGTTGCCGAAGGCGTCGAGACCGCCGCCCAGCTCAATTACCTGCGGCGCCACCATTGCGACCAGATCCAGGGCTATTACTTCAGCCGCCCCCTGCCCGCCGATCAGGTCACCGACATGCTGCTGCAGGACAAGCGCCTGGCGCCGCCGGACGGCGCCGAACAGCCCCGCAAGACCTTGTTGATCGTCGATGACGACCTATTCATGCTCGACATCCTGGCCAATCTGTTCGGTCGCGACGGCTACCACATCCTGTGCGCACGCTCGGCGGCGGAAGGCTTCGACATGCTGGCCTTGAACGAGGTGCAGGTGATCCTGTGCGACGAGTGCATGCCGGCCATGAGCGGAACGGAGTTCCTGGACAAGGTCAAGGAACTGTATCCGAAGACATTTCGGATCGTCCTATCCGGAAACACCGATCTGGAATCGATCATGAAGGCGGTTAACTGCGGGGCGATTTTTCGTTTTTATACCAAGCCGTGGGACAACAACCTGCTACGCGATCACGTGCGCGATGCCTTCCGCCAGTTCATGGCGATCGCATGACGGCACAGCCGATCCGGCTCACGCCGTTGCTGGCCGTGGTATCGATGATGCGCACGCCGCGCCAGCTTGGGCGAACGAGGCGCTGCGGACAGGGAGCGCGTGGCGGCATATTGCCCGAACAACGTTAACAAGGCATACTTGCGTGGATAAAACGTCAACCTTGATGCCTAGTTAACTCGTTCAACCACGGGAGTACCCGAATGCCGAATGAATTCAAGCTCGCAAGTGCCGTTGCGCTCCCCGCGCACTCGAGCGTCAACAAGGCCTTTGCATCGGTGAACCTGGCTGATGCATTTGCGATCCGGCTGCCCTCGGGCGCATCGGCCGACCCGGATGTGCTGGCCCGTTTCATCTTCGCGCATCAGCCCGCGTGGATCGGACACCTCCTGCGTGTGCGCGACATGATCGTCAGCGGCCTGGGCCTGAAAACGGCCGCGCAACTGGCGAAAATAGCCAGTGAAACGGAGCCTTCCCGCGTTGGCATCTTCAAAGTCTACAGCGCGAACGCGAGCGAGATCGTGGTCGGGGAAGACGACAGGCACCTCGATTTCCGGATCTCGATCCTGTGCGCGGGCGGATCGGCGCCGGACACCAGGCGCGAGCTGACCATGACAACGGTGGTTCACTGCCACAACCTGCTGGGACGAACCTACCTGCGCGTCATTGCGCCCTTTCACCGCGCCGTCGTCAAAGCCAGTTTGCGCAGCGCGGCGCGCGTCGGATGGCCCGAGGCTGGCGCGCCTCCTCAATAGGCGCAGGTGCGGAAGCCGCAGAAAATATCATCGCGCTCGGGCATGAAGAAATTGCGGAAGCGCGCCGAGCCAAAGCGCGACGGCGTGGCAAACGACGCGCCGCGCAGCACCTGATGGGTCATGAACCATGGCTGGGAATACTCGCGGTAGCGGTCCGGCGCAAATCCGGGATACGGCTCGAACGGCGTGCCGGTCCACTCCCACAACTGGCCCCATCGAAACCCCGCCTGCCCTGACAGCGCCGCGTACTCCCATTCCGCTTCGCTGGGCAAGCGCCGCTCGGCCCAAGCGCAATACGCCTGCACCTCGAACAGGCACACATGGCGCACCGGTTCGGCCGCCGACAGCGTCGACAAGCGCCCGAAGCGCATCGTGCGCCACTGGTCGCCGTCGCGCTGCCAGTAGCGCGGCGACGAGCGCTCCTGGCGCATCAGCCACGCGCTGCCGGCCGCGCTCCAGTACTGGCGGTTCTGGTAACCGCCGTCGGCCACGAAGTCGGCAAACTGCGCATTGGTCACCAGAGCCGCATCGATGCGAAACGGCGCCACGTAGACCGGGTGCGCCTGCTTCTCGTTGTCGAACACGAAGCCGCCCTCCTGCCCTGCGCCCAGCACGATGGTCCCGCCGGGATAGGCGATTTCCGCCCCCTGCGAATGGACCGCTTCATCGCGCGTGAGCTGCGCCGGCGCCGCCACGCCCAGCGTCTGCATCGAATACAGATAGGCTTCGCCGTGCATGTCCTCGTGCGCCAGCGCCAGGCGGTACGGGTACAGGGCGTCGTCCGTGCCCGCCTCGCGCGAGAGCTTGTCGAGGGTACGGTCGAGCACTTCATGGCAGTAGGTCTTCAGCGCCCCGGGGCTGGGCAGGTCGAGCGTCCAGCGCGAGCGGTGCGGCACCAGGTTGGAATCGAACCAGTCGTCGCCCTGCGTGAGCAGCGAGCCGCGCTGGGCATCGGCCGGATGGCTGGACGTCGCCTCGCGCAGGATGAACCATTCGGCGAACCACGCGGTGTGACCCAGTTCCCACAGCGGCGGATTGATCGTGGCAATATGCGGCACGCGCGACAGGCTGTCGAAACCCGCTCCCGCAAAGCAGTCGAAGAGGCTGAGCGTATAATGGCGCGCACTCTGCAGCGCCTCGGCCAATTGCTGCGGCTTGGCGTGCCGGAAGGATGCGGGGATTGAACTCATATCCGGCAATTGTAACGACTTTTTCAAGGAGTCGCGGTGCAGCGACCACGCGTGCTGATCGTCAGTCCCGCATCGAAGCGGGAGAACAACGGCAACTGGCAGACCGCCAGCCGCTGGGCGCACTTTTTGCGCGCGCGCTGCCGCGTGACGATCGCTCCCGGCTGGGACGAAAGCGCCGCCCCGCCCGACCTGATGATCGCGCTGCATGCGCGCCGCTCGGCGGCCCCCCTGGCCGCTTTTGCCGCCGCCTTCCCCGACCGCGCGCGCGTGCTGGTACTGACCGGCACCGACCTGTATCGCGACATCGCCACCGATTGCGCAGCCCAGGCATCGCTGGCCCATGCCGACAGGCTGGTACTGCTGCAGGCCGACGGGCTGGCCCTGCTGGCGCCCGAACTGCGCGCCAGGGCCTGCGTGATCCACCAGTCCGCGCCTTCGCTCGCGCCCTTCCCCCATGGCGCCGCGCGGCGCTTCATCGACATCGTCATGATCGGCCATCTGCGCGAAGAAAAAGACCCGCGCACCTTCATGGCCGCGGCCACGCTGGTATTGGTGCCCAAGGCGCGCCTGCTGCATATCGGCGGCGCGCTCGATCCGCTCCTGGGCGCGCTCGCCGAGGCGACGCAGGCGGCCACGCCGCGTTACCGCTGGCTGGGCGCCATGCCGCACGCCGCCACGCGCCAGCGCCTGCGGCGCAGCCACGCCATGGTGATCGCCTCGCACATGGAAGGCGGCGCCAACGTCATCATCGAAGCGGTCACCTGCGGCGTGCCGGTGCTGGCCAGCGATATCAGCGGCAACCGCGGCATGCTGGGCGAGGACTACGCGGGCTATTTCGCGCCGGGCGACGCGCCCGCGCTGGCGCGCCTGATCGAACGCTGCATCGGCGACCAGGCCTTCCATGCGCTGCTACGGCGCCAGTGCGACGCGCGCGCCCCCTTGTTCGCGCCGGAGCGCGAGCGTGCCAGTGTGCTCGACTTGGTGGATAATCTGGTCTGACCTGCCTTTTACCGAAACGGACACCGACCATGAGCAATGCCCCAGAAACGCCCATCAAACTCACCTCGTTTTCGCATGGCGGCGGCTGCGGCTGCAAAATCGCGCCCGGCGTGCTGTCCGAGATCCTGAAAAACTCGACCGGCTTTCCGGTCCCGAAGGAGCTGATGGTCGGCATCGAGACCGCCGACGACGCCGCCGTCTACAAGCTCAATGACGAACAGGCGCTGATCGCCACCACCGATTTCTTCATGCCGATCGTCGACGACCCGTTCGATTTCGGCCGCATCGCCGCCACCAACGCCATCTCCGACGTGTACGCGATGGGCGGCACGCCGATCATGGCGCTCGCGCTGGTGGGCATGCCGATCAATAAACTGCCGCTCGAGACCATCGGCCAGATCATCCGCGGCGGCGAAACCATGTGCGCCGAAGCGGGCATTCCCATCGCCGGCGGCCACACGATCGATTCGGTCGAACCGATCTACGGGCTGGTGGTGCTGGGCCTCGTGCATCCGTCCAAGGTCAAGCGCAACGCGGACGCGCGCGCCGGCGATGTGCTCATTCTCGGCAAACCGCTGGGCGTGGGCGTGCTCTCGGCGGCGCTCAAAAAAGACGTGCTGGGGCCCGAAGGCTACGCCGCCATGATCGCCAATACGACCAAGCTGAATAAACCGGGCAAGGCGCTGTCGGAAATGGAAGGGGTGCATGCGCTGACCGACGTCACCGGCTTCGGCCTGTTGGGCCACCTGCTGGAGCTGGCGCGCGGCTCAAAATTGACGGCGCAGCTGACCATGTCGCAGATTCCGCTGCTGCCCGGCGTGGAACAGCTGGCGCACGATGGCTACTTTACCGGCGCATCGGGACGCAACTGGGATGCCTACGGCAAGGATGTCACGCTTTCGCCGAGCATCAGCAGCGCGCAGCACATGCTGCTGACCGACCCGCAAACCTCGGGCGGGCTGCTGGTATCGTGCGATCCGGGCAGCGTGGACGAGATCCTGGCGCTGTTCGCGCGCGAAGGCTTCGAGAGCGCCGCCGTCATCGGCGAGATGACAGCGGGCGCACCGCGCGTGCAGGTCGCGCAATAAGGACAGGAGGCCGCCCCGGGCACGGCCCGGGTCAGCCTCGGTGCTGCATCAAGCGGCCGGGGAACGGCGCGTGCGTGCTACGAAGCCCAGCATGGCCAGGCCGGCGCCCAGCATGGCCCAGCTGCCTGGCTCCGGCACGGCGGCGACCGAGAACGACAGGTTGTCGGCATAACCATCGTTGTAGCTGCCTTCGACACGGCGCATGTCGAGGACGATGTCGACCAGCGCGGTACCGACCGGAATCATGCCATAGTTGTCGCGATACACCATGCTGGTATTGCCGCCGCGGTCACCCGGGGTGACTGGTGCCAGGCTGGTGCTGAACAGGGTTTGGCCGGTGCTGTCGCGGAACACGGCGCTCAGGGTGGCATTGTCGCTCTGGGAAGCGTAGCCGCCCAGCCAGCCGGACAGGTTAAATTGCGACTGTCCGGCGTTGATGGCGCCGCTGAAAGCGCTCAGGTCGATGACCTGGATCGCGCGCGAGGCCGCCGTATTGACGCCACCGCCAAAAAAATTCTTGCCGCGGTTTTGCGGGCCTGCATCGGTCGTCGACGGGAAGCCGCCGCCCGCGCCGTACTGGACAGCCGTCAAGCCGCCCGTGACGTTCCAGCCGGGAACCTGCACCGTGCCGCCGTCGGTCGAGCCCGCGCCCGCTTCAGCATCGCCATTGACGATCAGATTCTGGCCCACGACGGCCGTGCCCGCGCTTGCCGGGGCGGCGCAAGCGAGCGCACTCGCCATCGATAAAGCCATTGCAACAGTTACAAAACGCATAAACATCCCTTGAGTGGTTGAAGTGCCGCCTGTGCCAGCCTGCGGATCCGCGGCAGACAAACGGGACGCCGGTAAATATGATGCCATTTTACAAGGTTTCCACGCGTATTTATTAAAACAACAAGACATTTACTGCACTGGTGTCGGCAAAAAGGCAATGCGATTTACGGGATAGCCGCCGGCCGAGGGCAAAATGCAACGTTGATAATTTTATTCAGGGTACCGTGCGGGCATGCGAATACGGGACGGGTATGATCGATTGTGCGGTTCCACCTTGTGCATCTCCAGGAGAACATGATGGCGTATGTCGACGGTTTCGTACTTCCCCTCCCTACCAGCAACATCGAAAGTTATCGCGCCATGGCGGCGACCTGCGGCGCCATCTGGCGCGAACACGGCGCGCTGCAGTACCGCGAATGCATCGCCGATGACGTCAAGCCCGGCAAGCTCACGTCGTTTCCCCAGAGCGTCAACCTGCAGCCCGGCGAAACCGTGGTCTTTTCCTGGATCGTGTACGAATCGCGCGCCCACCGCGATGAAGTCAACGACAAGGTCATGAAAGACCCGCGCATGGCCGACTTCATGAAAGGGACCGACATGCCCTTCGACGGCAAGCGCATGATTTACGGCGGCTTCGACATGTTTCTCGATTTGTAGTTCGCTGCGGCAGGGCGGGGGCGGGTTTGTCGGCGTGCAACTGAGCGCTTGACAAGCCGGCGCGGCCTGACGTACAGTGAACTCATGTCTTCCTCCCTGCATCTGTCGTCTTTCCCCCTGCTCGCTGGCGCGCTATCGCTAGCGACGCTACTAGCTGCACGCGCGTAATCCACCCGCAGTGCGCCGCCCGGCTCCCCCGCCGGCGAGTTGTAAGCCAGTAAAACCCCAGGAAAGTCCGACCCGATGTTTGCACCTGTCTCCATCACCTTGTTTCTACTGCTAAAGCTACCGATCGGTTGCCTGGCCTAGCGACTCCGTGGCCGCCCGGCAGCCCGTCGCCACACCGCCGCCCGGCCCTTATCCGCTTGAGTCTCAGGAGAACACCATGATGTTGCAGAACCCGTCGTCGAAATACCGCGCCTTCCCTCCAGTCAATTTGTCCGGCCGCCAGTGGCCCGACCGCGCCATTACCCATCCGCCGATCTGGATGAGTACCGACCTGCGCGACGGCAACCAGGCCTTGATCGAGCCGATGAGCCCGGAGAAAAAGCTGCGCTTTTTCGAGATGCTGGTCCAGATTGGCCTCAAGGAAATCGAAGTCGGTTTTCCGTCCGCCTCGCAGACCGACTTCGATTTCGTGCGCAAGCTGATCGACGAAGACCGCATCCCCGAGGACGTCACCATCATCGTGCTGACCCAGTCGCGCGAGGAATTGATCCGCCGTACGGTCGACTCGTGCGTGGGTGCGCGGCGCGCCATCGTGCACCTGTACAACTCGGTCGCCCCCGTCTTCCGCAAGGTGGTGTTCGGCATGACGCGCGAGCAGATCACCGAGATCGCGGTCAGCGGCACCAAACTGGTCAAGCAGCTGGTCAAGCAGCATCCGCAGACGGAATGGGCGTTCGAGTACACGCCGGAATCGTTCTCGACCACGGAACTCGATTTCTCCAAGCATATCTGCGACGCCGTCAGCGAGGTGTGGCAGCCGACGCCGCACAACAAGATGATCGTCAACCTGCCTTCCACGGTCGAATGCAGCACGCCGAATGTGTATGCCGACCAGATCGAGTGGATGTCGCGCAAGCTGGCCCGGCGCGATTCGCTCATTATCAGCGTGCACCCGCACAATGACCGCGGCACGGCGGTGGCCTCGGCCGAGCTGGCCATCATGGCGGGCGCCGACCGGGTTGAGGGCTGCCTGTTCGGCAACGGCGAGCGCACCGGCAACGTCGACCTCGTGACCCTGGCGATGAACCTGTACACCCAGGGCGTGCATCCGGGGCTCGATTTCTCGGACATCGATGCCGTGCGCCAGGTGGTGGAGGAATGCAACCAGTTGCCGGTGCATCCGCGTCATCCATATGCGGGAGACCTGGTGTTTACCGCGTTTTCCGGTTCGCACCAGGATGCGATCAAAAAAGGATTTGCCCAGCAAAAGCCGAATGCCTTGTGGGAAGTGCCGTATTTGCCGATCGACCCGGCCGATCTGGGGCGCAGCTACGATGCGGTGATCCGCGTTAACAGCCAGTCCGGCAAGGGCGGGATGGCGTATCTGCTGGAACAGGAATTCGGCTTGAGTCTGCCGCGCCGCTTGCAGATCGAGTTCAGCCGCGCGGTGCAGGCGGTGGCGGACGCCAGCGGGCGCGAGATCGCCGCGAAGGAAATTCATGCGATTTTCTGCAGCGAATATTTCGACCAGGCCAGCCCGTATGCGTACAGCGCGCACAAGATGGTGGAGGACAGCAGCAGCGATGAGCCGGTGCAGATCGACATCACCCTGGCGCACCGCCAGGCGAGTTTGAGCTTGCAAGGTGGCGGGAATGGGCCGATCGATGCATTTGTGAATGCGCTGGGACTTGATATCAAGCTGATGGATTACCACGAGCACGCGATCGGCTCGGGCGCGAATGCAAAGGCGGCGTGTTATGTGGAGTTGCGGCTGGCGAATGGCCCGACCATGTTTGGCGCGGGGATTGACAGCAATATTGTGACGGCATCGTTCAAGGCGGTGCTCAGTGCGGTGAACCGGCAGCTGGTGAGGGCGGAGCAGGAAGTGGCGGTGGCAGTACCCGGCTAAGCCGGCGCATTCTTCATCGTCGTCGTTTCTGGCAGTGCCAGGAACGACGAGGAGACACGATCAAATAAACTTGGTCTTCTTCAGATACTTCTCCACATCGCGATAACTGTCGTCGCTCCCGGCATAGCGCACCAGATTGCGCGCCGTTTTCAGCCACTCCACCGTGGATGGCTGCATCGTATCGAGCGCATACGCAATATCGCCCGGCCCGATCGGCCGCTCCGGATTCCCGGCCAGAATGTCATGAATCGCACTCTCCTTGGCCAGGTCGATCACGCCATCGATATCGGCCCCGGAAAAATGCGGCGTCGCCGCCACCAGCGCATCCACATCCACGCCTTCCACCGGCACATCGCGCAGCTTGATGTTGATGATGTGCTTGCGCGCTTCCGCATCCGGCGGCGGCACGAACAACTGGCGCGCGAAGCGCCCGGTGCGCTTCATGGCCTGGTCCACATCCCACGGCATATTGGTCGCCGCCAGGAACAGTACGTCGCGGTTGTCGCGCTCGAAGCCATCCAACTGCGACAGGAATTCGTTGACGATGGTGCGGCTGTGCTCGCTCTGCGCCTTGGAACGCGAAAACGCCAGCGCATCGAGCTCGTCGAAAAACAGCACGCAGGGCTTTTGCGCCCTCGCCTTCTCGAACAATTGCGCCAGGTTGCGCTCGCTTTCGCCCATCCACATATTCAACACTTCGCTGATGCCGACCGACACAAACGAGGCGTTGCACTCGTTGGCAATGGCACGCGCGATCATGGTCTTGCCGCAGCCGGGCGGACCGTACAGCAAAATCCCGCCGCCGCCCTGCTTCTTGAATTTGGCAAACAGCGAAGGCCGCAGGAAAGGCTCGATGATATGCAGGCGCAGCATCTTTTTCAGCTCTTCCATGCCGCCCACATCGGAAAAACGCACCAGGTCGGGCGCCTGCGGCTTGAGCGGCACCACGTTGGCGCTCTGCCCCACCAGCGACAGCGCCGGACCGGAAGCCGGACGCGCACTCTGCTGCAACTGTTCCAGCGCCGGCACCGGCGCAAAGCCATCCTGCTGGCGCGCGCGGCCGTACGCGGCCAGCGCATCGCTGTTGCGCTCCAGCGCCAGCAAGGCTTGCGCCTTGCCGCAGAGCGCAGCCGCCCCGGGCGACTGACGCTCCGCCAGCTCGAACTGCACCAGCGCGGCCGCCGCATCGTTTTCATCGAGCAGCAGCCGGGCATAGGCCAGCCGGGTGGCGGTGTTGAACGGATCGCTTACCAGCGACGCTTCATATTGTTCACGCGACATAGTCATGGTCATCAAATTCCTGCGCGGCGTTTCAGCCAGCGCTTGAGCAAAGAGGGAAAAATCCAGGAGTACACACAATAACCGATCAGTCCGATACTGAGCGGGGCGACGGCGTGCGGGGCGATCCGGCCAACCCCATTGATCACGACCAGGGTCAGCACCCACAGCCCGACCGACGCACCCCAGCCCCAGCGGTTTAGCGGCCACAGCGGCAGCATGCTCCAGTGGCTCAATGCATCGAGGTCCACCACCAGTTCGAGGATCTCGCGCGAATCCGGATACAGCTTGAGCAGTTCGATGGCAATGCGCTTGGCGGCGCGGTACTTGCCGCAATGAACCAGGTGCGTGATCAGCATGCGTGCCGTGCTCAGGCTTTCCGGATGACGGCTCATCATCACCGACAGGCGTTCCTGCTCGGCGCCGTGGCGTCCTTCGATCAGGTCGCCCATCATGCAGGCGATCAGGGCCAGTTCGTCATCCGGATCGAGGCGCAGCGCTTCGTGCGCCAGCGCCTGGGCCTTGTCGAGGTGCATGGTGCGGTACATCAGCATGGCGTAGCGTGCGTAATGATGGCCGGACTCCGGATAATCCTTGAGCAGGTCGAGCAGCATCGCTTCGGCCGCGGGCAGCTCCTCGCTGTCCTGGTACAAGGTGGCCAGCAGCGAGCGCGCCGCGTAATGGTCGGGCGCGCGGCTAAGCACGCTGTGCAGGGTGGCACGCGCGGTGTCGCGCCGGTCGGTCAGGTAATCGAGCAGCGCCGAGCCGTACAGCAGATCGCTGTCGTCCGGATACTGGGCCAGGGCATCGGCCAGCACGTCGCCCGCCTGGGCATAGCGTTTGCGCTCGATCAGGCCCAGCAGGCGCGCGCTGAACTCGCGCGGAGATAACACAACATGGTCGTTCATACGGACAGGGCCTCAGCAAAATACAGTACCGCCCGCGTGATACCGTAGTCCAGTACCCCGCAGGCGATTGCCGGGATCCAGGGCGCCGGCGGCTTGGCGCCAAACAGCGCGGCGGAGCGGTGCTGCTTGCGGTGCATCAGGTACACCACGCCGAACAGCGCCATCGCCAAAGCGCGCGACAGGATCCGCGCGCCGCCGGAACCGATGGCATCGATCAGCGCGATCAAGGGCGCATACCCCGCCTGGACGGCGACCAGGAAGGCCGTGCTCAGCGCCAGCGCCGGCAGATACATCAGGGCATCGAGCGGACGCCTTAGTTTCCATGAACTGAGCGCCGAATAAAAAATGATCGCAAACGGCCCGCCAAAAAACGCCAGCAGGAAGCTCGATTGCACCGAATACAGGATCGCCGCGGGCGCCTGGGAGGGCGAGAGCGACGGAGTGAGCAGGCTTTCGCGCATAGCGTGTTGTCTGGAGTAAGTAAAAAGTGGTGGCGCGAAACAGAAACAGCATCATACGCAAGTTTCCCGCTGCCTTCCAGTCGCACGGGCAAGACGCGGGTCAGCGCCGTGCGAGCATCCAGTCGGCCATCGCGGCCAGGTCGGGCACGACCACAGTGGGCGCGGCGCCGAGTTCTTCGAGCGGACCGCCATCGCGGTTGACCCAGCATACCGGAAAGCCGAACAAACTGGCCGCACTCGCGTCCCAGCCGTTGGCCGAGACGTACAGGATGTTTTCGCGCGGATGGCCGGCGCGCTGCTCGGCCAGCAGGTAAATCTTGCGGTGCGGTTTGAATACCTCGACATCGTCGACGCTGACAAACTGGTCGAAAGCCCATTTCATGCCCGAGTTCGCCACCACCTGGCTGATGGTACGGCGCGAGCCGTTCGAGGCGATCAGCATGGGCACGCCGGCGTCGCGCAGGCGGCGCAGGGTGGGCGGCACGTCGGGGTGCGGGTTCAGGTGCAGGTATTGGTCGCTGAGCTGGCGCGCGGTGCCGGGCAGCAGCGCCAGGCCCAGCTTGGCGCAGCTGAAGCGCAAGGCATCTTCGGTGACGGTCTCGAAATCGGCGTAGCGCTCCATGAGGCTGCGCAGCCAGGTGTAGTCCATCTGGGTCTGGCGCCACAGCTGCGCGATGGCGGCGCCGTGACCGGGATAGGCGTCCTCGCAGGCTTGCGCCACCGAATGCACATCGTACAAGGTACCGTACAGGTCAAAGATAATGGCGTGGATTTTTTGCATGGGCACAGTCCTCATCTGTACAGTCAATGTACCATTTTCGAGGAGAAATCATGCGGATGCGGCGAGCGCTGTTGTATCGAATCGAACAGCGAGGTGCTCAACTACAGCACTTCCGGCATCTGGCGCCGGCCGAACAGATTGGTGATCCCGTCGTGCACATCGTTTCCGATCAGGCAAAGGAAATCATCGTAGCCGCCATACATCCGCCCGGTGTCGGACAGGAGCAGCGTCATGTGGCTGTTATATGCCATCCCGATGACCACCAATTTCTGGTGTACGCGCGCTTCATAGGCGCTCACCTGCTCGCGGCATGTGCAGCTGATCGCGTGCGCGGGGTGAAAATCGATGCGATCGAACGCGCCCGCGACCCGGTAGGCAGGCATATCGCCACCGAGTCCGCCAAAACGTTGGAAAAACGGCCTTGCCTTCGGAAAAAGTTCATAGCCGTCCGCGACCAGACATGCAAGAAAAGGCGCCGGGTCGACTGCGCGATGCTCAGTCCACCCCATTTTTCTCAAAAAATCGAAGGTTGGTTTTTCAAATTTCATATTCATGTTCAACAATCCGTTCGCTTTCGGTCCGTCGCCTCCGCACCGCGGCGGCACGGTTGATCGCAGCTAATCGAAGACCAGGAAAACACCCTGCTGGTCGATCCTCCGGATCAGCTCAACAGTGAGCAATGCATAGACGGACGGTGACGGCGTATCGGAAGGAACGAACAGGATGCGCGAGATCGCATAGCGCTTTCCCAGCGCATGGTTCGCGGTTTGCAAACCCACCGATACTTGAGCGAGGACATCGTTCCGGTCGACGCGGACATGCTCGCCCGCCCTGATTGACAACGCCACGACGTCCACCGCCTCCGTCCCGTCGCCGAGCGAAATCCCCAACAGGTTATGTCGCGGCCCCGTTACCCGGGCCACTTGATAAGCATCGCCGCTACGGATAAATTGCATTAGCCATCCTTCCGGCGCAGCGCTGTCTTGTACTCGGTCCCGATTCTTTCATGGCGTCACTTCAGCACGCCCGCAACGCCGACGATATCGACCCCTTGCAGTTGTCCCAGCCAGCTGTCGAACCATGGCTTGTGCGAGGCGCCGACAATGGAAAGGACACGCGCGCCGGGGCGTTCGCGGAAGGTTTCGCGGATGTTCGCGACCATGCGCAGGTTGCGGATTTCCCAGCCGGCGACCCACATCTGCGGATAGCCTTCCGCGGACTTCGCGCGCATGGCCGGGACGACGTTGGCCTCGGCAAGTACCCGCAGACCGTCCGGTTCGTTGATGGTGCGGTACAGCGGCAGCAGGTCGGGCGCCTGCGACAGGACCTTCTCCTGTTTCTGCCGCTCCGTCAGCGCCGCCCCGCCCACGGCCCAAGCCGCCTCGACCGGCCGGAGGAAGGCCTTGATGTCCGGCACATCGATGCGGTCGCCGGTATGGTTGTCGATGGCGTGAACCCGCTGCAGTCCCAGGCGCGCAGCCAGGCGCGCGGCCAACTGGTAACTCTCGTTGTTGCGTTTGCCGATATCTCGGAGCTTGTCCACCAGCGCAGCGTTCAAGCTGTCGCCGGCGCGGCGCTCGGCTTCGGGTAGCTGCAGCCATTGCACATAAGCCGAGGCGGGGTCGTTCGCCGCTAGAAACAACGCGCCGAGACGCCGCCGTTGTGCCGGCGTCGCTTGCGCGGGCCATGCCTTGAGCGTTTTATCGACTTCGGCGATCGCTGCAGGAACGTCGAGGCCGGTGGCGGCCATCGCCACATCGGTCGGGGGGCAATAATCGGCGCCGTACTTGGCAGCGTGGCGCGCGGCGAGATCGCATTCCTCGCCAGATTCGGTCTCGATGGTGATGATGTCGGGCTTGAACGCCGCCAGCCGGCCGAGCACGCCCTCAAGCGATGCGGGGTCGAAGCTTGGCGGCATGTATCTCAGGTGCACGGTGCCTAGTACCAGCACTTGCGCCCGCGGTCCGGCCATGTCGCGGTCGAGCGCCGTCAGGTCGACCTGCGCCTGCGCCGCGAAAGGCAGTACCGCAATCAATCGACAAATCCACTTAGCACCATTGCTCAAAAGTCATTCCATTTCTCGTGGCTTACAATAAAATTGCTGCTCATCCTAGTAACCGCACTCCGATCAAAGCTGTTTACATGCTGCGAATACTTGAGAAAATTCGGGGAAGGCTATCTGATTAAAATTCTCACAGGATTCAACAAGACTCGACTCGGCTGACGCTTGAAGTGCAATCTGTTGCTGTACACGCCAAGTCCCCCGTGATACTAACACTTTATAGTTCTACAATTTGGCGACAATAACAGGTTGCTCGGCATCTCGATAAAGCTGCGCCCGGACATAAATTCCAGCAACCAATTCCAGCTCATCACCATCTTTTTTTCCCTCCGAATGCAGTGTTTCGGACTTCAGCTTCCCGATTGTGAGAGCGTCCTCGCGCAACGACACGAAATGATCCTCAAGCAGTTTTCCAGACATTAGACCTCCGACTCCTCCCTTAAATGTCACCAAGAAATCGCCACTGCTGTGCCGCCTGACCTTAAAGTCCGGATAATGGGTCACAACCGACAATAGACGCGCCTGACACTCGGCGTCGCTGCATTCCTCCGAGCTCTCCCAAACAACACAACTCCCATGCTGAAACAAAGTGAAATGTTTTCCGCGCAAGTATCCGCGCAGATGATCGATCATCCATTCAGTTGTCGCCACAATATGTGGCCGCCATGTTGGCTTCGGGTATGTTTTCATTTAATTTTCCAAACAACTTTCTGTCCAAATTGCGGGTCGCGCCAGCGGCTGCGCACAGAGGGGGCAGCGACGCCTGGGAAGATTATAGGCAAGCTGAAGTGCCGCTGATTCTTCGGGCGCCCCCATGTACAGCGTTGACTCTACTGGGTTGGCGATTCTTCCCTCCCAGTCGCAATGATCACATTTTATGTACTCGATCTGCACGCGCTGAAGCCTGCCACCCAAGCGCATCATGGGCAACACTAGCCAGCTTTTTAACATCTTCCGCGAGTACAAACCGAGACCGAACTCATCCGAATGGGTCTTCACAAAAGAAACCAATTTAGTTACTGAATTCCGCGTGTTATCCGAGAATACCGGCACACCATGGTAGGTAGCGTTTTCTAAGATTGTATCCCACTCCCCAAACGTCGGAACCACCACTGGCTCCCCATCGACCAGCACCTCTGCAGACATGTTATTTGACTGGCTCATCTCGATCCCATCTCATTTTGGTTTGATTGGCTTCAGCAGATCGGTGCCATGCGTCAAAAGATACTCACTTTCGCCAGCGCCTTTCAAAGTCTGCTCAAGTAAAGTCGAACGCGGGACGTATCCGCTGTAAACCGTTCCTTCACGAGCAAAATACGCTGCCTGCGCTGGATCAGTAGTCACAGAAATAAATGTTTTATCCAACCCAAACGCTGGTTTTAGTTCCGTGCCAAAAGCACCATGAGCCTGGACATATTGGTCCTCGGTTCCCCAGATGTCGATCCATTTCTCGTGGCTTACTTTTGACGGATCATAAGAGACGATTTAAAAACTTAGCGGAAACGAATTCGGTGCAATAACGTTGAGCCAAGCGCGAGGTAAATCATGGCCGTGGATACGTCGAGGCGCTGCTCGTAACGGTAATCGCGCACGAGACGGCGGTAACGCATCATCCATGCAAAGGTGCGCTCGACGACCCAGCGGCGCGGTGGTACTTGAAACCCTGTCTGCCCCTGTAGCCCGCGCACAACTTCAATCGTGAAGTCGAGATAGGCCGCTTTGTCCAGCAATGCGTACCGGTCATAAGCGGCGTCGCCAAAGAGGTGATTGACCCAAGGCCAGCGCTTGACCAAGGCATGAAGTATCAACTGCCCACCGGTCGAATCGGCGTTATCGGCAGGTGTCAGGTGCACTGCCAGCAATCGCCCGTCCGTGTCGACTGAGATGTGGCGTTTGCGCCCGCTGATCTTCCTGTGCGCGTCATAACCGCGCTTGCGCGCGCCAGGTGCTTTCACCAACTGGCCATCGACGATGCCAGCCGAAGGAACGACCTCGCGCTGCTCGCACATCCGGTCAAGCATGAGCGCCAAGTCATGAATCGTTCGGAACAGGAAACGTCGCATCAGACGCCGGACCCAGTAATACGCCGTTTGATAGCGAGGAAAATCGTTGGGCAACATGCGCCATTCGCATCCTGAACGCACCAGGTAACGCAACGCGTTGATTACCTGGCGAAGCTCTATCTTGCAGGGGCGCCCGGTTCGAGCTACGCCCGGAAGTAAGGGTTCAACGAGCTTCCACTCCTGGTCGCTAATGTCGGACCGATAGCGCCTACGATCCTTGGGCATCGGCCCCGCACGCCGCGCACGCTGCTCTGATGCCCACATGACGTACTCCTCCCAGAGAAAGTCGTTTGGACATCAAAGTTACTTGGGAGTTTTCAAACCGTCTCTCAGGAAAAATTTGGGCCTGCGTGGCCAACTTGCACGAATTTTATGTGAATTAATCAAAATAAGGTTGGCTTCGATTCCCATTCGGTCGCCGCTCACTGCGTTGCTCCCAGAAAGTATGCAAAACTGGTATTTCTAATTATAAAAGTTGCGCGTAACGAGAGACGTCAAACCGGCCTAAGAGCGTGCAATTGCCATTATGGGTAAATCGAGATATCATCCGTCAAATATGCCTCTATAAAACCGGAAAAGCTTTCCGACACAAATTTGGGAGTGGAATCCTCTGTTCCGACAAGCACAACGTCATTACGTTCCGATGACAAATTTATAGCGTAGGCCCAACAGAAATCCAAATAGTCGCAAAATATAAAATAATTGACGTCACCGTCAAAACCATAATGACCACCATCGTAATCCTTGATCCGCTCCAGTTTTTCCAAAGGCCAAAAATTGAATCCCTGCTCATCGTGGTATCCCGCGGCCTGATCGAAACCGTTCGCCCGCTGAAAATACTTTAGAAAGTCCGGAGGAAGGACTACCCGATTGGATTTTTCAAAGGCGTCAATCAAACTCGGCTCGGCTGGCGCTTGAAGCGAAATTTCTTGCTGACCACGCCAACTCTCCTCTAGTTTTCTTATGACTTCACACGCCCGCAGACTGGCATCTTCAATTATCATTTCGGCCAACTTTCTATAATTTTCTGCATCAAATTTAGACGAGGAGACAACTGCACGTTTTTTAATTTACTACCGCCGGATTTTAATGCTTTTTCATACAAAGACATTTGCTTTTCCACCCAATCTTTTCTCAATCCCTTCGCGATCATGTCCTGCACAACATTGGTACTCATTTCATTACTTCTGGCGATGGTTTGTGCTACATCTTCGGCCGTCTGACCTCGTCCCCATTGAATTATTTCCTGGCCGATATCACCAGCCCTTCGCGGGATGTCCGGTTCATTCTGCCGAGGGTCTGAAATTTTGCCTGCGCGGCCTTGTGCCGCCGGTGGAGCGCTACCATTAACGTGAACGCCATCCAGCCCGGCTTCGGCCACAGCAACGTCTGCCTTTAGCGCATCGGCCGCTGCATTAGCTGCCTGCGCACCTTTCGTAGCATCAGCCGCCTTGGCAGCGTCTGCAACCTTGGCAGCGTCTAGTGCTTTTTCTGCAGCTTCCGCTGCCTTAATAGTCTCGGCTGCTTTTTTCGCATCAGCGGCTGTCTTGGCACTGCCCAACTTCAGCAATCCTAACAGCACTGCCCCAGCCTCGGCTAATCCGCGAGCGACCGCTTCCGTTTTCTGTCCCTTCACCCACGGATCAGTCACCGGCTTCACCACCGCGCTGCCAAAGTCGAGTACGCTCTGCC
>NZ_JAVCWM010000033.1:0-72705 GCF_030846495.1 Massilia scottii
AGCGGCAACGACGGCGGCCGACCGGTATGCCGACCTTCGTACAAGCCGACCAAGCCCAAACGAAGCCAACATTGCTTCCAGTGCTCGACACTATTGAGATGAACTGCGAATTCATCGGCCACCTGCTGCAACGTCATGCCTTGGCCCAGCATCCGCACGCCTTGGGCACGCCTACGCGTACGCGCATGCGGATGGTAAATGCCCATGTCCGATAGCGTCTGTTTCTCTTCCTTACTCAATTTCAACCGTTTCATCACTGCAAATCCCCATGAAGCTCCGCATGCAGGATTTGACAGCATTTTTTGCGCAATTACTTAGTGCCGCGCGCCGTTGCCTCTTACTGTCGCCTGCCAATGCCTCAGCGTATCCTCTTGCTAGCGCCTTGCAGAAATACCTCTCGTTGCCACGTGCTGCTGACTGGTGCCGTTTCATTGCGCCGTTGCGCGTACTGACGCGTTGAAACGTAACGCTGTCATTGCTGTTGAAGAAATAACTTCCCCTTGCAGAAATGACGTCTTTCCCGCGCTCGCACTGTCGCGATCATTGCCGCCACCGTTTGCGCGCGCATCCAACTCCGATTCCCATTCCAATCCGATTTCGATGTTCACTGCTGCAAGTCTGGTGGGAGGTGAAGTCAGACACTCCAGCGGCCGTGCATCGACAAGCGCCACGGCCAAGGTAAAAAGCAAGCCACGACCAGGGTCGAGGCAGAGCCTCCGTCAACGCTTTCGCCAATTCAACTTGTGGAGCTTCCATTCCCTGGTCAGGCTTGCCGCAATCTTTCACTCCGATCCGACATTCTGCGCCGCATCGGCGCGCTGCCGAAGCACGGCCTCCGCTGCCTTCTTGCCAGCAATGAAAGCATGGTCGGAGTTGTAGTACTCCCATTCGCTGTAGCGCCCCGCCAGCAGGATGTCGTAGCGCGCCAGCCACGCCTTGACGCGCGCCACGTTGGCGGCACGCGCGTGGTCGTAGACCACATACGCATAGGGCATGTCGACCAGGCTGGCGGTGATGATGCGGTCATCCGGCCTGAGCATCGTGACCTTGATGCAGTCTTCGATGCAGCGGTCGATCAGCGCCTGGCCATCGAGCGGCAGCGGTTTCCATGGGGAATAGGAAATCTCGCAGGTCAGCCCGAATCCCCCGGGCGGGTTGCAATGGGGACTGGCGTTTCCCTGGACGAAAATACGGTGGAAAATCGTATCTTCCGGGTAGTAGATCCAATGCTTGTCGGTGATGTTCTCGCGCGCCACGCCAAGGTTGACGCAGCGGACCGACAGATGACGCAAGAGCGCCGCAGCGTCGCGCACGTCCTGCGGTGCCTCGCTGCCGATCAGTTTGATCAGCTCGGGCAAGGGCATGGTGCTGATCAGGTGGTCGTAGCGGTAACGGCTGCCGTCGGCCATCACCAGCAGATGTTCGCGCGGCAGCAACTGGGCCGCCTCGGCTTGCATTTCGATCCGGCCCTTGATATGCGGCAGGAAGCCGGACATCAGCGCCTGGAAACCACCGGAAAGCGGATAGCCGAAGCGGGCATTCGGCCCCATCGGTTTGGCGACCGGTTCCAGCGCGCCCTCGATGATTTCTTCGAGGTCGGGCAGCGGCACCCTGCCCCCCAGCCAGGAGGTTTCCATCTCGCTGAGCGGAACGGTCCACAGCTTCTTGTTGTAAGGAATGGCGAAATGTTCGGCGATGCCGCGGCCCCAGACTTTGTAAATGAATTCCTCGAAATTCTGGCTCTCGCGCTTGCGCGGCGTGATGCTGGCGGTACCGTGCGCGACCTCGACGGTGCCGTCGGCACAGCAGTCCTCCACCGGCTTGACCGCACACGGTGGCGCCGCCGCGCCGTCGATGCTGCCGAAGCGCGCTTCGACCGCGCCGATAATACATTCGGTGATGACCTTCGGCGGCAAGCCGTACAGGGCCCCCTGGAACGGATAGCGCGTGTACACCTGCTTGCTGTAGACCCAGGCTTCGCGGTTTTGCCAGTGCAGGTTGGGGCCAAGCAGCATCTCGTACAGCGACAGCACGTAAGGATCGTTGGAGAACATGATGTGGCCGGCATGGTCGAACGTAAAGCCCTGGTCGTGGATCGACCGGCACCACCCACCGACGCTCGCATTCTTGTCGAGCAGGACAGTGCCCTCGCCCAGGTGGTACGCGGCCGACAATCCCGTGGGACCGGCGCCGACGATGACAGCCTGCACGTTCTGCGCCCCGCTCTGGGAGCGCAGCGAGTTGACCGTGGCGCCACCGCAGCCGCTGGCGGCCATGCCTGCATTGCCCGCGTTGCTGAACCGCCCCGTCGTGCTGCGGCCGGGCCTGGTCTGCGCCAGCAGGCGGCGCATGGCGTGCGCCGTGACATCCCACGACGTACCGGCCACGATGGCGCGCATGGTGGCGCCCATGGCGGCACGGCGCTCCGGCGTCATCGCCATGGCCGCCTCGCACGCTGCCAGGAAGCCGTCCGTATCGCGCGCGATCGCAACCACGTGGCCGTACGGACGGGCGACGTCGGCGATGTCGGTGCTGACAATGGGCAGCTCGGCGGCCATGTATTCGAGCACCTTGGTCGGGCTGATGAACCGGGTGGCCTCGTTCAGGGCGAACGGCAGCAGACACACGTCCCAGCCGCCCAGCAAGCCAGGCAGTGCTTCGTAAGGCTGCTGGCCAAGATAGTGAATGTTGGGGCGCTGCGGCAGGCTGGCGGGGTCGATTTTCATGACCGGCCCCACCATCACCAGTTGCCAGTCCGGATGGGCGTCGGCCAGCGCGCCGATCAGCGGCGCGTCGAAACGCTCGTCGATCACCCCGTAAAAGCCCAGGCGCGGCGCGGCAATGCCGGCCTGGAGCGGATGATTCCTGTCGCGCCCGAGCGCGAGCGCGAAGTGGCGCACATCGACGCTGCTGGGAAAGCAGTGCGCGTTGGGATGGCGCTCGCGCTTGGCCTGGTACAGGCTCGGCCCGCCGGCAAACACCAGGTCGGCCAGGTTGAGCAGGGCCGTTTCGCGCTGCAGAAGCTGGCGCGGCGGATTCTTGAACGCCGCCAGCTCGTCCATGCAATCGTACACGACCAGCGCCGCATGCAGCTCCTGCAGCAGCGGCAGGGCCATCGGCGTATAGAACCAGACGATCGGCTGTTCTCCGGGCTCGACCAGGCCGGCCAGCATCGGCTGCAGCAGGCGGATCTGGTCGTCGTGGAAGCCGGGCGCATGCACCGGTGTATGCGGCCGGCACACGGTCACATTGGGAACCGGAATCGATTGCTCCATGAAGCTGTCGCCATCATCGTGCACGGGCTCTTCGACAAAGAGGATGCGGAAATGTTGCGCCAGCCGCGACAGCAACTGCTGCGGCCGCTGATAAACAAAATCCCAGCGCAGGTGGCAAAAGACGATGATTGTAGACATGCTGGCTCCTTTCGCCCATCCCGGGCGTGTGTTGGAAAAGTGGTGCGTCAGGCTGACCCGCGGCGCCGTCCCGCGCGGGTGGTGTAAGCGGCTGGTCAGGCAATTCCCGGGTAGCAGTCCTCCTTTTCATCGTCGTTGCGCGTGGCCGCGCTGATCAGTTCGAGCGGGACCTTGGGCGTGCGGTCGGCGCACAGCAGGCCGTTCGCTTCCTGGAAGGTGTCGCTGAACTGGGTGTAGCAAAAGCCGCTGAACATGGTCGTGGTGTTGACCACCGCCAGCAGGCGCCGGTACAGGTCGAGAAAACTGTCTTCGGTATGGGCGCGCGAGTAGCCCCAGGTGCGCGCGCTGCCGTTGTGCCGGTCGAAGGCGACGCCGCCGAATTCGGTCAGCACGATCGGCTGGCCCCGGTGCGGAAAGCCGTCCAGGGTGAGGATGCGTCCGCCCGGACGGCGCTGGTCGAACAGGGTGCGCGTCGGTTCGCTGGTGGTGTAGCGGGCGGCCAGCCGGTCGGGATTGCAGTCGTAGTCGTGGATGCCGAGGATGTCGGTGGCCGACGCTTCCCAGCCATCGTTGCCGATCACCGGCCGCGTCGCGTCGAGCGTGCGCGTCAGGTGGTACAGGGCTTCGACCGCGTTGCGGTGGGCCTGGGTCAGGGTCAGATTCGGCACGCCCCAGGATTCGTTGAAGGCAACCCAGACGATGATGCAGGGATGGCTGTAGTCGCGTTCGATGGCTTCGGTCCACTCGCGCACCATGCGCGTGATGGCCTTGGGACTGAAGCGGTAGGCCGACGGCATTTCTTCCCACACGAGCAGGCCGAGCCGGTCGGCCCAGTACAGATAGCGCGGGTCTTCGATCTTCTGGTGCTTGCGCACGCCATTGAAACCCATGGCCTTGGCCAGCTCCACGTCGCGCTTGAGCGCCGCGTCCGACGGCGCCGTGAGCAGCGATTCGGGCCAGTAGCCCTGGTCGAGCACCAGCCGCAGCGCGTAGGCGCGGCCATTGAGCATGAAGCGGTCGCGGTTGATCGCCACCGAGCGCAGCGCCGTGTAGGAATGCACCATGTCGAGCACCCTGCCCCGATAGTGCAGGCTGACCTCGGCAGTGAGCAGGGTGGGACGCTCGGGACTCCACAGCAGTTCGTTGCGCGAGTCGTCGATGCCCGGGTCGGACAAGGCGATCTTGCGGTTGGCTTCGTTGCCGAGCAGCTTGTAGTGATCGTCCGCCAGCAGATTGGCGCCGTGCCAGATCTTGACCTCGACAAACAGGTCTTCCGTGATGTCGCCGGTGGCAAAGATCTCGCAGCCGATTTCGTAGGTCTCGAAGATGGGCGTCCAGCGCAGGCTCTGGATGTAGGTCGACGCCACCTGCTCGATCCACACCGTCTGCCAGATGCCGGTGGTGCGCGGATACCAGATCGAATGCGCTTCGAGCAGCCAGTCCTGCTTGCCGCGCGGCTTGGCCAGGTCGTGCGGGTCGTCCTCGACGCACAGCGTCACGACCTGCGTGCCCTCCTCCCTGAGCACGCCGCTGATATCGGCCGAAAACGGCGTGTGTCCGCCCTCGTGCTCGGCCACCTGGTGCTGGTTGACCCAGACCCGGGCGCGGTAATCGACCGCGCCGAAATGCAGAAGGGTGTGCCCCGCGTGCGGGGCCAGATGAAACGTGCGTTCGTACCAGCACACCGTGTGGAAGCCCGTGTCGCCGATACCGCTGGCACGCGATTCCGGCGCGAACGGCACCTCGATCTGGTGCGTCCACTCGGTCGCGCCATTGGGCATGCGGCAGCGCCGTTCATCGTCGAACATGAATTTCCACGGCCCGTTCAGGCTGATCCAGTGCTCACGCACAAGCTGCGGTCGCGGGTACTCGAATTGACGCATTGGTGCTCCTCGTCGTGGGCTTGCAATGACGTTGCGCGCTGGTGCGGCGCCAGGCTGCAGAACGCACTATGCGGGCAGCTGGCGCGCCGCTCCATGCCGCGAACAAGCGCCGTTATCGCGGACAGGGAACGGATGCTAGCACGTCAATTTTGCGCATTTCCACGCCCTGCGAAGGCAAGATTTCTAGGTGAAAATGGCTTGTAACCAGTGGCGTTCAATCATATTGAACGCAAAGGTTTACCTGAGAGGGAGAAGTGATGCCGTGGACTTGAAGATGGCAAAACTGGTTACACAAAGTAGGCTGCTGCCTACATCACAAATCGGCGTTTTTACGGGTGCGAACCAAGCGGAGACGCGGACGCGGCGCGCGCGGCCTGATGCGCGCCGCGCCGCCCGCCTGGATGCCGGCGCTATTTGGCCAGTTCGACCATGACAGCCGTGTACATCTGCAGATTCAGCATCAGCTGCTTGACGGTGATGAATTCATGTTCGGAGTGCCCCGAATACACCGTCCCCGGCATGGTCGGGCCGAAGCTGACCGCGTTCGGGAACAGGCGCGAATTGGTGCCGCCGCCGATGGAAATCGGGCGCGGATTCTTGATGCCGGTGTAGTAGGAAAACACGGACAGCAAGGTCGGCACCTGGGGCGCGCTTTTCTGCAGCCACGGTTCCGTGATCTCGACCTTCACATCGGCCAGCGCGATGCGCCGCGCCTGCCACTGGGTCAGCGCCTCGTTCACTTCGCCGGTCAGCTGTTCGGTGCTCTTGCCTTGCGGACGGCGCAGGTTCACGTGCAGCGCGATCCCGGCATCGCCCTGCTTGATGACGGTCGGCGCCACCGTCATCGGCCCCATGAATTTATCGCGGTAAGCGATCTTGCCGAACTTGTCACCGTAAATGCCGGTCCCAATCAGGTCGTTGAGCAGATTGACCATGGCGCCGGCCGTGGTGTTCGGCCACGGGTGGACATTGAGGGCGTCGGCCAGCATGCTGATCGCATTGACGCCGTCTTCCGGCTTGGACGAGTGCGCCGACAGGCCCTGCGCCTTGACCAGCAGCTGCTTGCCCTGGCGGCTGAAGGTGTAGCGCATGCCGCCCTGGGCCGTCGCGCGCTGGCGGATGCGCCCCTCCAGTTCCGCCGTGGCGTCCTCGATGGCGGCGCTGGCGTCTTCGGGAATCTGGCTGCCGAAAAAGCCGCCGCCGAAGGCGACGAGCGATGCCGTGCCCGCCGGCGCCGCTGCCTGCGCCGGCACCGTCACGCTGATCGTGCCGTAGCCCTTCTCGGCCGTCACCACCGGATACTCGGCGTCGAGCGTGATATTCACCTGGGGCGGCTGGTGCGTCTTGAGAAACTCGGTCAGCGGCCCCCAGTCGGACTCCTCGGCCATGTACACATACAGTTCCAGCCGTTTCGACAGCGCCACTTTGCTGTCCTTGATCGCCTTCATCGCGTACAGGGCGGTGGCGATCGGTCCCTTGTCGTCCTCGGTGCCGCGCCCGATCAGGCGTCCGGCCTCGCTCGTCTTGTCCAGCTCGAAGGGCGACTTTTTCCACTTGGATGGATCGACCGGCTGGATATCGCCATGCGTGATGATGCCGACCCGCTCGCTGCCGCTGCCCAGGCCGATGACCATCACATAGCCATGGTCGGTGTAGTCGAGGCCGAGGCGCTCCGCCTCGCTCTTGAGGTAGCCTTTAAAACCGAGATGCTGCGGATTGCGCTCGAACGGCACCGCCTTGTCGGCGACTGTATTAAAGCTGACCATCTTCGCCAGGCTGTCGATGACCGCGGTGCGATAGGTTGCCGCCGCATGGGCGGCCGCGCGCAACGCCGCATCCCCCGGTGGCGGGGGAGCGGCGCCGGCAGCGGTGCTCAGGCAGCACAGCAGGCTGGCGAGGACGAACGAGTGGCGCATGGTGACGATCCTGGACGTTGAGTTTGCGTAACGTCAAAGTCTATCACCGCCGGCCGTCCGGCGCAGGCGCGGGACGCAAGCGCGGGGCGCAAGCGCGGGGACGCAAGCGCGGGGACGCTAATGCTGCCGCGCGGCCATCTTGCTCAGCAGGTAAATACCGTACAGCGACGCGATGCCGACCAGCGCATATACCAGGCGCGACCAGATGGTGCGATCGCCGAACAGCGCCGCCACCAGATCGAACTCGAAGGCCCCGACCAGGCCCCAGTTGATGCCGCCGACGATCATCAAGACCATCGCCACCCAGTCCGTGACGGAAAAGTGAGTCGAGTGCAACGCGCTGCCGGAGTTACGGCGTTCCGGAATGTGGCGGCGTTCGTTTGCGGGTGCGTTCATTGTTGCCATTATTGCCTCCTTGTGGTCTCCACCAGAATGGTGGGGTCCCGGTAGGACAGCAAACCGGGGCATAAAGTTTTCGCCATCGTGCAGGCCGACGCCGCGCGCGCGGCACTTCAGGTATGGTGGGGGACGACACCACCATCGAAGGAGTGAGCCCATGAGCGAAAAAAGCATCAAGCGCCTGCATCCGGCGCAACGCGACGACATCGGCGACCTGCTGACCCAGCGCCCGCTGCCGGGCCCGTACGCCGACCAGATCGATCCCTTCCTGTTCCTCAATCATCACGGACCGCAGCACTACCCGCCGGGCAACCGCGGCCTGCCGTTCGGACCGCATCCGCACCGCGGTTTCGAGACCGTCACCTTCATCGTCGACGGCACGCTGATGCACAAGGATAGCGCCGGGCACGAGAGCATCATCGGCGCCGGCGGCGTGCAATGGATGACCGCCGGCAGCGGCATCGTGCATGCCGAAGTATCGCCGCCCGAATTTCGCGAGCAAGGCGGGCAGCTCGAGATCCTGCAGTTGTGGATCAACCTGCCGGGACGCCTGAAGATGACCGCGCCGGCCTACACCGGGCTGCAGCAAGGCGATATTCCGGGCATCGCACTCGACGCCGGCAAGGTCGACCTGCGCCTGATCGCCGGCGAGTGGAACGGCAAGCAGGGCCCGGTGCATTCGCTGACCGGCGTCTTCATGAGCACGGTGGCGATGCGCGCCGGCGGCCAGTTGCACGTGCCGGACCTGCGCGCGCGCAACGTGTTCCTGTATGTGGTGCGCGGCACCATCGAGGTGAACGGCGACCGCGCCGACGCCTGCCATCTGGCCGAACTGAACGAGGAAGGCGACGCCCTTACCATCAGCGCCGAGACCGATGCCCTCCTGATTTTCGGCCACGCCACGCCGCTCGGCGAGCCGGTGGTGTCGCACGGACCGTTCGTGATGAATACGCGCGAGGAAATCCAGACCGCCATCGCCGACGTCGAGGCCGGGCGTTTCCAGGCCCTGCGCTAAGGCTGGAGGAGCGCCTCGGTCGACAGCACCAGCGTCTCCTTGATCTCCTCCATCACCACATAGCTCTTCGACTGGGCCGCGCCCGGCAGCTGCAGCAGCATGTCGCCGAGCAGCTTGCGGTACTCCGCCATCTCGTGGATGCGCGCCTTGATCAGGTAATCGAAGTCGCCCGACACCAGATGGCATTCCTGCACCTCGGGAATGCGCAGCACTTCGCGCCGGAACTGCTCGAAGGCCGAGGCCGATTTCTGGTTCAGCGTAATTTCCACAAACACCAGCAGCTTGGCACCCAGCGCGGCCGGGTCGACGCGCGCGTAATAACCGCTGATGACGCCGTCGCGCTCCATGCGCTTGACGCGCTCGATGCAGGGCGTGACCGACAAGCCGACCCGCTCGCCCAGGTCCTTCATCGAGATGCGGCCTTCGTTTTGCAGGATGCGCAGGATGTGGCGGTCGAGCTTATCGAGGCTGCGGGTCGACTCTTTAACGATTCGCATGAAATTCCACTAAATAAATGCAGTTATACGTGAACAAAGACTGGTTGAATCGCAATAATATAGCGGAAATTCTTGAATCCTTTATTTTTCTCCGGAGAGACCATGCGTGTCGTCATTTTGGGCAGCGGCGTTATCGGCGTGACCACCGCCTACTACCTGGCCAAGGCCGGCCACGACGTCACCGTGCTCGACCGCCAGCCCGGTCCGGCGCTGGAAACGAGCTTCGCCAATGCGGGCCAGATTTCGCCCGGCTACGCCTCCCCGTGGGCGGCGCCCGGCATTCCCCTCAAGGCCATGAAATGGATGCTGCAGCGCCACGCGCCGCTGTCGATCACGCCCGACGGCACCAGCTTCCAGCTCAAATGGATGTGGGACATGTTGCGCAACTGCACGGCCGACCGTTACGCGGTCAACAAGGAACGCATGGTGCGCCTGGCCGAGTACAGCCGCGACTGTTTCAAGACCCTGCGCGAGGAAGCCGGCATCAGCTACGAAAGCCGGCAGCGCGGCACCATGCAACTGTTCCGCACCGAACAGCAGTTTGCCAGTGCGGAAAAAGACATCAAGGTGCTGCAGGATTCCGGCGTGCCCTACGAACTGCTCGCGCGCGACCAGCTCGGCCAGGCCGAACCGGCGCTGGCGCTGGTCAAGGACAAGCTGGTCGGCGCCCTGCGCCTGCCCAATGACGAGACCGGTGACTGCCAGCTGTTCACCACGCGCCTGGCCGGGATGGCCGAAGCGCTGGGCGTGCGCTTTCGCTACAACGTCGCCATCGACCGCCTGGCGGTGACAGGCAACGCGATCAGCGGCGTGCACTGCGGCGACGAACTGGTGCAGGGCGACGCCTATGTGGTCGCGCTCGGAGCGCACTCGACGGCGCTGCTCAAATCGATCGTCGACATTCCGGTGTACCCGATGAAAGGCTACTCGATCACCGTGCCGATCACGGACGCCAGCAAGGCGCCGGTCTCGACCATTCTGGACGAGAGCTACAAGATTGCCGTGACCCGCTTCGACGACCGCATCCGCGTCGGCGGCATGGCCGAGATTGCCGGCTTCGACCAGCGCCTCAATCCGCGCCGCCGCGCCACCCTCGAAATGGTGGTCAACGACCTGTTTCCGGGCGCGGGCGACAGCGCGCGCGCCACGTTCTGGACCGGGCTGCGGCCGATGACACCGGACGGCACCCCGATCGTCGGGCGCACCGCGCTGGGCAATCTGTTCCTCAACACCGGGCACGGCACCTTGGGCTGGACCATGTCGTGCGGTTCGGCGCAGATGCTGGCCGACCTGATGTCCGCCAAGCGCCCGGCGATCCGCTTCGACGACCTGTCGGCCGGCCGCTACCACGGCCGCGGCAGCGACGGGCGGCTCGACCTCGCCAACGCCTGACACCAAAACCCCTACTACAGCAGTAAAAGCACCTACAACCGGGGTCAGAGCTCTGATTAGCAATATTTTTGTTGCTGATTGGAGCTCTGACCCCGGTTGTAAGCGTTTGGAGGTCAGCCGTAGGAGTTTGGGCAGTTGTAAAACGTAAACACACATGCGAGCAATGTTTTTCCACCGCGCATCTATGTTACTCTTTGACTACTGTTCGTGCACCGGATGACTATCCGGTCCACCGTGATTCAGCGCCAGCACCCAGACTGACCGTCCATCGCATGCCTTGGACGCTCGTGCGGAGCGAAAACTCTCTTTCATCCCGACCGCGCAGCGTTTGCGCGCGCGGTCCTTGTCCAGGAAAAAATATGAATAAGAAACTCTCATGGATGTTGGCTGCCGTTTCCCTGGCGCTTGCCGGCAATGCCGGCGCAAGCACGATCGTGATCGAATCGGCTTCCGCCACCCCGTCCGGCATCCTGGCCGACGCAGCGGCCTATCAGGGCGCCGTCAACGGTGCGCTGCAGGGCCCTGCCTACGCCAGGAAAACGGTCGATTCGTACAGCAACATCACTCACGCCAGCCTGTTCGGTGGCGGCAGTAACTTCGCGCTCAAGTCGACCATCAGCTTCGGCGTGAGCGAAGCCAATGCGGGCCTGTGGCAATTCCGCGCAGGCGTCGATTTCGGCTACGGCGGCGCGCTGTTCGTGAACGATGTGGCGCTCGACTCAAAAAGCCACGATATGTGGTGGGACGGCCAGTACACGAATCCATCGCAGTATTTCGGTGCCACGGTGAACCTGGGCGCGGGCAACCACACACTGACCATCTACGGCTTCGAGGGATGCTGCGATGGCGCCCAGCAAGCGCAGTTCATGGCGCCAGTCGGCACATTCACCAGCTTCAGCACGTCGGACAATCTGGTCAGCGCGGTTCCGGAACCGGAAACCTATGCCATGTTCCTGACCGGCATGGCCATGCTGGGGTTCATGACCCGCCGCCGCGATCGGCCGGCAAAAAACAACGCCTGAGCAGCGGCCGGGAGGCCGGTCTCATCTCGGCTTCCACGGCCCCTCACTCCACCGTGATCGGCAAATCGCGTCCGTTGAGCGCTTCGTTGCCGACGTAATCGGCCGCGAAGATGCGGATCAGGTAGTCGCCCGGCGCCAGCGCGGCCGGGTCCCACCCCCCGGTTTTGGCCACGCCGTCGCGCACGGTGTTGGTCACCACATACAAGAACCGCGTGGTCGCGCTGCCGTACACCGTGATGCCGCTGTTGTCGGCGTACGCCAGCTTGACGCTTTCCGGGTCCGGCGGCAGCTTGTTGAATTCGATGTTGATCAGCGGCTTGTCGAATCCGGCAACCGGCGTGCCGTCCGCCTGCAGCACCTGGTACCCAACCTTGTACAAACCCAGCTTGCGCCGCGCGGCATTGCCGTCGGCCTGGTCATAGGCATCGACCACGATCCCCAGCGGCCCCGCGCCGCGCGCCACCATCACCCGCTTGCCCGGCTTGCGCGGCAGCGCCGTACCCGCCGCGTCGACCAGCCCGATCTTGTCGATGCGCGGCGCCACCTGGTCGCTGAAACCGGTGAACGGCAGGGTCAGCGGATTGGCTTCCGTCCCGCCAGGCTGGTACACGAGGTGCACGTGGAACATGCGGTTGACCGTGCCGAGCGCTTCGCCCACATGGAAACGCGTACCGCGCTTGACGCGCATGCGCGCCGCCTTGCCCTTTTCGTTGTCGAGCATGATGAAGCGCGCCGGGTCGAGCGGCGCATCCTTGACCGTGCGCCCGACCCGCATGTGGATGTAGGCCATGCTGTCGACGCTCATGCCTTCGCCGACGTCGCCGAAGGCCCAGTTGGGCACCGGGCTGCTGACCTTTTCGTCGGCCACCGCCAGCACCGGCACGCCCATGTTGGCCTGGACATCGAGGCCGCTGTGAAAGTGATGCCGGCTTTCGCCACCGTAACTGCCGCGCACTTCGCCGATGGTGCCGACCACTTCGTGGCGCTGGTCCTGCGGCTTGAACGGCCATGGAAAGCGCCCGGCCGGCGCTGCGGGCACTGCCACCGCCGCCGGAACCGGCTGGGACGCAACCGGCGCGCTTCCCGTGGCGACCAGCGCCGGCGCCTTGGGCGCCAGCACGGCGGTCGCGCCGTCGGGCCGCGGCGAGATCCGGTGCACGGTCCGCTTCACGGCATCGGCCACGTACAGCGCACCGACGCGGTCGAGCGCAATCGCACTCGGCCGGCTCAAGCGCGGCGACTTGTCGTCGCCGATGTCGATGTCCACGCCAATCCCGGTCAGGCCGCGCAAGCTGCCGTCGGGGCCGACCTGCAGGATGCGTCCGCGCCAGATATCGCCCACGTACAGAAAACCGTCATGCGTGAGCGCCAGGCCGACCGGGCGGCGCAGCAGCGGTTTTTCGGCGTCTTCCGGGGCAATGGCCAGGGTGCTTACCAGCCCGTCCGGCGCCAGCTTGCGCACCGCGCCGTTGCTGGTGTCGGCCACATACAGGTTGCCTGTGGCGTCGGCCACGACCGAGGTGGGCGTGTCGAACTGGGCGGCAGCCGCCGGTCCGTCGACGTAGCCGGGCGCGCCGCCGGCGAGCGTGCTGACCGTGCCGTCGGGCGCGATCTTGCGGATGCGGTCGTTGTAGGTGTCGGCCACGTACACCACGCCGGCCTTGTCGACCGCCACGCCGACCGGTCCGTTGAACTGGGCCTCGCCCGCCTTGCCGTCGCGGTAGCCGGCCACGCCGGTGCCGCCGATGGTGCTGACCACGCCAAACGGCGTGATCTTGCGGATCGCGTTGTTGCCGGTATCGGCGACGTACAGGTTGCCGGCGCCATCGATGGCCATGCCGGACGGCGTGTGAAACCCGGCGGCGGCGCCAGTGCCGTCGGCAAAGCCTTCGCGTCCGCCGGCCAGGGTGGAGACGACGCCCTCGGGCGTGATTTTGCGGATGCGGTTGTTGTCGCCGGCATCGGCCACGAACACGTTGCCATCACGGTCGATCACCAGGCCGAAGGGGTCGGAAAAGCGTGCCTGCGCGGCGGCGCCATCGGCGAATCCGGCGCTGCCGCTGCTGCCGGCCACGGTGCCGATGCTCACCGGCCAGCCCAGCACGGTCGGCTGCGGTTTGATGCCGACCATGGCCGCCACTTTGCGGACCGCCGGCTGCCCGCCCGGTTGCAGCGCGTACCAGGCGCCGCCCGCGCCAATGGCGCCGATGGCCGCCGCTATCACCAGCGGCTTCGTGTATTTACCATTCAAACTTGTCACCTGGCTCAGCATTATCAAAACACGAAGCTTACCTCATCATCAAGTACACTAGGTGCCGGCCGGATGACCGGCATTTTTCCCGATCGGAGTTCAATGGATACCTCGACCCGGCTGGCGTGCGCGCTGGCCTTTGCCGCCTGCCAGGCGGGCCACGCCGTGGCCGCCGGCGCGCCTCCGGCCACGCTAGAACGCCTGCACGTGGCCAGCGCCCTGACGGCGTCCCAATCGTTCACCTCCGGCGTGGAAGGTCCGGCGGTTGATGCCGCCGGAAATGTGTACGCAGTCAATTTCGCGCGCCAGCAAACCATCGGCAAGGTCAAGCCGAACGGCGAGGCCGAGGTGTTCGCAACCCTGCCCGGCACCAGCGTGGCCAACGGCATCCGCTTCGGGCCGGATGGCGCGATGTTCGTGGCCGACTATGTGGAACACACGATTTACCGCATCGACCCGGCCAGCGGCGCCATCGCCGTCCATGCGCGCGAGGCCGCCATGAGCCAGCCGAACGACCTCGCCATCACGGCGGCCGGCGTCATCTATGCGAGCGATCCGGACTGGAAGAAGAATACGGGTCGCGTGTGGCGCATCGATCCGGACGGCAAGGTCACGCTCGCGGCCGACCAGCTCGGCACCGCCAACGGCATCGACGTCAGCCCGGACGGGCGCACCCTGTATGTGAACGAGAGCGTGCAGCGCCATGTCTGGGCGTTCGCCATTGCGCCCGATGGCACGCTCGGCGGCAAGCGGCGCATCGCCAGCTTTGCCGATTTCGGGCTCGATGGCATGCGCGTCGATGTCGACGGCAACCTGTACGTGACGCGCATCGGCAAAGGCACGGTGGTCAAGATGTCGCCGCGGGGACGCATCCTGGCCGAGATTGCCCTGCCCGGCAAGAAGCCGAGCAATATCAGTTTCGGCGGACCGGATGGCCGCACCGCGTACGTGACCGAGGTGGAGAACGGGCAGCTGCTGCAATTTCGCGTGGCGCGTCCGGGACTGGAATGGCAGCAGCGCCAGGCCGGCGGCGTCAAAGCGGCGCAGTAAGCACCAAACCGGCCAGGCGCTGGCGACAACGATGGCGGCGATGCCGTGGCGCTGGCAACAAGGTAGCGAGGATGCCGGCATCGCTGCAAACGCAGGCCCGGAGCGCAATCATGATGCAGCGATGCGCGCCGTGGGACAGCCTGGAGTGACGCGGCGGCGCGGGCGGCCGGCGGCTTAAGGGCGCGCTGGCGGCAGGTCCGGGCGCGACGGGCCCGACTGGCCGCGCGCGCCGTCACCGGCCGGCGGGTTGATGGTTCCGCCGCACTCGCCGTATTTGTGCAGGAAGCTCTCGTACGCCGCGTCCGGCGCCGCAAAGCGCGCCTGGCTGGCTGGCGTTTTGGGCAAGCCCGGCCAGCAGGCCGAGACCATCACCAGCGTGGCGTCGATATCGCCGGCCTGGATTTTTCCCAGCACACCCAATCCCCGCAGCACTTCCACGGCAATCAGTTCCTGCGTTTCGGCACAGAAGTCGGTCAGGTCCATGCGCGCGCCGTACTCTTCCCATATCTCGCGCGTGATGCGGTACAGGCCGGCGGCGGTCCCCTTGCCGTCGTGACCGGGGCCGGGATGGGTGGAAAAATCGGTGAAACGCCACGGGTCGCTGCGCCGGCCGCGGATGGCGCCATCGAGAAAATCGACGCCGCCGCCAAGGCTGTGGCACATCGCGCGCAGGAAGGCGCGGATGTTGGGCTGCTTGAGGTAGACGCGATTTTCTTCAAGCCGGCATGCTTTTTCGAGCCGGATGCGCACCGCCTTCGCTTCGGCTTCATCGGCCGGCGTGGTGCTCACGCGCGCCCGGTGGTGCAGGACGGCGCCGGACGGCGAAATGAGGGTCGCGCTCATGCTGCTTCCTAGACAAAAATTTCGACGGACTCGGGCACCGCAGTCGTCGACAACAAGTGCGTGTAGCCGTTGCGGTCCGAGGTGCCGAATTCGAGCTGCCCGCTGGCGCGTACCACCGCGTATTCCTTGTGGACCAGCGGGTCGCCGGTTTCTTCGTCGAGCAGCACGAAGCGCTCGTTGAAACTGGGGCCGCGCGGCGCGCCGCGGGATGGGTACGACGGGTCGCTGTCGTTGGTATTGGACAGGGCGCGCCCGGTATCCTTGAGCACCTGGCTGCGCATGATCTGCACCGGCAGCAGCTTGGGCGGCGGCGAGCAGCGGCAGGTGCACAAATCGTTTTCGAGCGCGACGTGCTTGCCGTCGGACATTTCGGGGATGCGCGGTCCGACGCACAGGATGCGCCCGGTCGCCTTGCATGCGGGACAGGCTACCAGGTCGCCCTCGAGTGCGATGGGCACGCCGTTGATGCAGCCGCTGCCGCTGGCCGACATGACGCGCCCGCCGGCGGTCGTGGTGGCCCCGAGGGTGATGGTATAGCGCCTCATTGCGGCAGGCTCCGCGTGGCTGGACGGCGGCTGGCTCCTGCGGGAACGACGGGGTGGGAGGTCAGTTTCATGGCTCTTCCTTTGCGACGACATAAACAAGCTGGCGTTAGCGGCACCGGGGCGCCTGACATATGCCAAGGTTACGTTTCGACGCTGTTGGAGGCTTGACATCGCTCAAGCAAACCATTGCTAGCTAGCAGTCTGAACAGGGGTGTAACTATTACCCATCGGTAGGCAGTAGGCCGCCTGCCTGGAGGCGTTCGGCAAACGACTGCCTGCAACGCTTGGCGCTGTGCGGGACGGGCGTAACAGGTTGATGCCGGCGATACGCTGATGCGCTATTTGCCGGCAAATGCGCACATCGCACAGGCGCGCGCCGCACGGCGGCTGCGCCTCCAATCGGCGGCCAACGTCACAGGACTACGCCCAAGTGCGGGCGAAGTGCGGGCGGACAGCATGCGCCCGCCGCTACCCGGGCTATTGGCCGTTCGGCTTGGCGCTACCCGCTTCGCCATTGGTACCGGTGCCCATGCCAGTGGTGCCGGTGGTGCCGCTGGTGCCGCTGGTGCCGTTGGCTGTCCCCGTGGCGCCCGTATTGCCATCGCTACCGCTCATCGAGGTTGAACCGGCCGTGCCGCTGGTGCCGGTCGCACTGTTCCCGCCCCCATTGACGCCTGGCGTGGCTGCGGTGTTCCCTTCCGCTCCGGGCGTGGTCGAGGTTGCCGTGCCGCCGGTGGCGCCCGTCGTCGTGTTGCCGGCGCCGCTACCGGCCACGGTTGCCGATGGGGCGGTGTCGCCGTTGGTGCCCGGCCCGGCCCCGTCATTTTTACACGCCGCCAGCGAGACTGCCGCCAGCAACATACACGCCAAATTCTTTACGAGAGGAAGTTTGTTCATGTCGCAGCTCCTTTGCATGGTACGGTGGATGGTGGACGGCCGCACATGCCCGATCGCGTGCGCGTGCAGCCGGTGATGCGTATCCTAGCGCCCTGCCTCACCCGGGCCCATCGGCCAACTCGCCCCATGCATGTAAGAGTTGTCCGTCTTTTATCTGATCGCCATTCAGTTCGCTTACTTATTCGTTACGCCAGGAATCTCGCGCGTCGGGCGCGCGAACTTGCCCTTGAGGTCGTCCGTGCCCGCTTGCGGCCTGGCCAGTTTGACGAGATCGGCGCGCTCCTTGCGGGTTCTGGCGGTGTCGAGCTTCATGCGGCGGTCGCGCTCTTCAGCCAGGCCGGGCTGGGCTTCACCGTCGCGGCTGAAGGACCACGCAAGCATGGGTTCGCCCATCGGCAGCTTGTCGTTCGGCTGGCCCATGTGGCCGGTATTCCATACGTGCCAGGTTTTGCCGTAGCTGTTCATCTTGGACTTCATCAGCGCTTTTTCGGCGATCTTGGGGATGCCGGGCGCCATCAGCTGGCCGCTGAGGATTTCGCCGTTGTGCGGATGCCAGAATTTCTTTTCCTCGGCGGGCAAGGTCTCGAACAAGGTCTCGGAAATGATGTACTCGACGCCGTGCATGTTCGCTTTTTTGGTGTTGCTGTCGAACAGGACGCACTGGGCGAAATCCTCGTTCATCTGGTGGCAATAATGATGCGCTTCCATCTGGTGTTCGGGATGGTCCTTCATGGGGTGGAAACCGACCAGATAGATATCGAAACCGGCAACCGGGCTATTGCTTTGCAAGAGTTTGGCGCCGGCTTCGAGGGCGATGGTCTTGGGCGCCTTGTCGGCCCCGGGCGGCGTTTGTGGGGGCGCCACTTTTTCTTGTGCCCGGATTGGGGACATCGACAGCAGCAGGGCTGCCAGCGCCATGGAAAGATGCGTGCGTGTCATGCAACGGCTCCCGAAAAATGTGACGGCGTGGCGGTGCCCACGCCGTTTGTTCACTAATACGGTAGCGCAGCCGCGCGCTTTGCGCCACGCGTTACGGGAGCGACACAGATGATGCCGGAGTCACGTTTTGGAGGCCGAGGCAGCACCGGGCGCGCTGCCTATGTTTTTTTTCATCGATGCCGCCGTCCGCGCCCGCTACCGCATCGACGCCCATGGGAGCGGTCAGCCCTTGGCAACCTTGACCAGTTCGACGCGGCGGTTCTTTGCCCGGCCCTCTTCGCTGCCATTGTCCGTGACCGGCTTTTCCGCACCATGGCCGGCGGCGCTCAGGCGGGCGCTGTCGATGCCGTCGCTGACCAGGGCCTGCACCACCGCTTGCGCGCGCTCGCGCGACAAGGTCACGTTGCGGGCCTTGTCGCCCACGTTGTCGGTGTGGCCTTCGACCGCCAGGCGCAGCGCGGCTTCCTTCTTCATCAGCGCGGCGATTTCGTCGACCGCCGGCTTGCCGTCCGGGCGGATGGCGGCCTTGTCGGTGTCGAAGTTGATGTACAGCGCGACATGGCCCTTGCTGTCGAGTTCCGACTTCATGGCGGCGGCGGTCACGACCTTCACCGAAGACGCGGTCTGTTTTTCCTCGACGGAAATGACATCCACAGCTTCGTCGCTCACCATCAGCACAATCCATTTCCGGCCGGTCGCGGTCGGCAAGAAATACGCCTCATAGGAATAGGTATGAAACTCATAGCGCAGCTTTTTATCGAGTTCGCTTTTATCGTCGCCATGGGCCGCAACGAACGCACTGTCGTGCGGCTTGGCGGTATTGACCTTGATGCCCCCCATGTCCAGCACCGCCTTGGTGTAATCGCGCTGGGCCTGGAATTGCGAGATCTTGGCCTTGTCCAAAGTGAAGTGGATGGCTCGGACACGCCCTTCGACCGCATGCACCTTATCGCCGAGGATCAGATGCACCTGGTCGAAATCGGACTCCTTGGTGCTGTAATACTGTTTATCCACGGCTGGCGGGTAATCGATGAACGGGAACGGTGGCACCGGCTTGGCGATGACGGCGATCTTGTCGAGGTCGACAACGGCGGCAGCGCTGGCCGCGGCCGGCGCCGGGGGCGCTGCCGGTGCGGCGGCCGCTTCCGGCACGCTCGCCGGTGCACTTGCCACTGGCGCCTGCAGCGCGTCGGCCGGGGCTTTCGGCTTGCATCCGCTGAGGGCAAAGGCAAGAGAGATCGACAGGCAAAGAGCGGCGTTGAATTGTTTGGTCATGTCGTGCAATCGTAATGAAATGAATTGGCCTGGCGGTGCAGGAAAAAGTAAAAGAACTACATCAAGCAAGGCGTGCGGCCGATCTACCGCAACGGTCATCGCAGCGATTTAGCGTGGCGCTCCGGTAGCGCGGCCGATTGCCGCGCCCGGACTAACGATCAGCCTTTGACGACCTTGACCAGCTCCACGCGGCGGTTTTTTGCACGGCCGTCTTCGCTGCCATTGTCCATCACCGGCTTTTCCGCACCATGGCCGGCGGCGCTCAGGCGGGTGCTGTCGATGCCATCGCTCACCAGGGCCTGCACCACGGCTTGTGCGCGTTCGCGCGACAGGGTCACGTTGCGGGCCTTGTTGCCCACGTTATCGGTATGGCCTTCGACCGACAGATTCAACGCCGTTTCCTTTTTCATCAGCGCGGCGATTTCGTCGACCGCCGGTTTGCCGTCGGGGCGCAGGGTCGCCTTGTCGGTATCGAAGTTAATGTACAGCGCAATGTGGCCCTTGCTGTCGAGTTCCGACTTCATCACGGCGGCGGTCACCATATTCACCGACGAACCAGTCTGTTTTTCTTCGACGGACAGGATCCGCACGCCGCTGTCGTTGATCATGATGAGCATCCATTTGCGGCCCGTGGGGGTCGGAACGAAGTACACGTCATAGCTGCTGGAGTTGCCGTGGAAATCCAATTTCTTGTCCAGGGCATAGCTGTCGCCGCCATGCGCCTCCACGAATTTATCATCGTCCGGGGTGACGGTATTGACCTTCACGCCGCCCATGTCCACCGCCGCCTTGGTGTAATCGCGCTGTGCCTGAAATTTTGAAATCTTCGCAGCCGACAAATGGAACGAGATCAAGCGGAAGCGCCCTTCGACGGCGTGCACCTTGTTACCGACGATCAGGTGCTTTTGATCGAAGTCGGATTGCTCGGTTCTCCTGTCTCCCTCGGCGATGGCCGCCGGATAATCGATAAACGGGAATGGCGGCAACGGCTTGGTGATGACCGCGATCTTATCGAGGTCGGCGCCGGCGCCGGTGCTGTCGGCCGCCGGCGTCGGCGTGGCCGCGGCCACTGGCGCTGGCGCTTGCGCAGGCGCCGCGGGCGCCACCACGGCCGGCGCGCTGGCGACAGGCGCCTCGGCTGGTGCGGCCGGCGGTTTCGGCTTACATCCGGTCACGGCGAAGGCAAGCGAGATCGAAAGGCAAAGAGCGGCGTTGAGTTGTTTGGTCATGGCGGGCAGTCGGAGCGAAAAGAGGATGGGCCTGACGGTGCAGGGGTTTAAATAAAGATTACATAAAAACAAGGCGATCATACACGGGTGTTAATCAATCGCAATCGGTAATAGCGGCGGGGTTTTACCGGTTCGCTTTTCCCTTGGCGGCAAGCGCGCACCGGGCACATCGCCGGATGCCGCCGGTGCTGCGGGACAGCGCGGGGAGCGCCAGCGGCGCCGCTGCGCGCCCCCAATGGTCAGCCTTTGACGACCTTGACCAGTTCGACGCGGCGGTTCTTTGCGCGGCCCTCTTCGCTGCCGTTGTCCACCAGCGGCTTGTCCGAGCCGTGGCCGGCGGCGTTCAGGCGGGCGCCATCGATGCCGTCGCTTACCAGGGCCTGTACCACCGCCTGCGCGCGTTCGCGCGACAGGATTGCATTACGGGCCTTGTCGCCCACATTGTCGGTGTGCCCTTCGACGGACAGGTGCAGCGCGGTTTCCTTTTTCATCAGCGCGGCGATTTCGTCGACCGCCGGTTTGCCGTCCGGCCGGATCGCCGCCTTGTCGGTGTCGAAGTTAATGTAGAGGGCCACCCGGCCCTTGCTGTCGAGTTCCGACTTCATGACGGCGGCGGTCACCATCTTCACCATCGATGCTGTCTGTTTTTCTTCGATGGACGTGACGCGCACACTGTTATCGTTGGCCATGATGAGCATCCATTTGCGGCCGGTCGGCGTCGGGAAAAAATAGGTTTCGTAGCTGTAGTTCTCATTCGGATAATCCAGCTTCTTGGCCATCGCATCGGTGAAAGGGCCATTCACCTTCTCGAACGCCTCGTCTTTCGGCTTGCTGGTATTGACCTTGACACCACCCATGTCGGTTGCCGCCTTGGCGTAATCGCGCAGCGCCTGGAAGCGCGACACCTTGGCATCGGCCAGTTCAAACACCATCCGCCGGAAACGTCCTTCGACGGCCTGCACCTTGTTACCGACGATCACGTGCAACTGGTCGAAGTCGGACGCCTTGGTTTGCTGTTTCTGTTCGCCGATGTTTTCCGGGTAATCGACAAACGGGAACGGCGGCATCGGCTTGCTGATGACCGCGATCTGGTCGAGGTCGACGACGTCGGCGCTGGCGGCCGCCAGCGGCGGCGTGGCGGCCACCGGCGCTGGCACCACGGCAGGCGGCGCAGGGGCGGGGGCGTTTGCCACGGGCGCCGGAACGGGCGCCGGCACGGATTCGACCGGTGCTTTCGGCTTGCATCCGGTCACGGCAAAGGCGAGCAAGATCGACAGGCAAAGGGCGGCGTTGCGTTGTTTGGTCATGGCGGGCAGTGGAACAAAAAAGGGATCGGCCTGACAGTGCAGGGAAAAGTATAACGATTACATAAAGACAAGCCGATGATACACGGGAGCTGATCCATCGCAACCGGTAATAGCAGCCGCGTTCTACCGCTTCGATCCGGCCGTGGCGACCAGCGCGCGCAGGCCCTGCGCCGCTCGCCGCGCCCGGGCGCGCTTGCCCGTCGATGGTATGATGGCGCCCCGAATGCGCGGCCGCCGGCCCGCTCCCACACTCATATAAGAAACATGGACCCGTACAAAGTTCTCGAAGAAGCCCGGCCGATGCTCGATGCAGTGCTGACCCAGACCGGATTGCATGCGCCGGGCGAACCGCTCGATCTGGACGCCTTGCGTGGGCCGTTCAGCCAGTGGCTGCAGGCGCAAACGGTGGCGCGCGAGGATCTGGGGTTTTTCGTGGGTCTGGTGGGCGCGTTCATTTCGCAGTATCTGCTCGATACGGCAAATGCGTCGGTGCAGGTCGACGGTGAGCGGATCAGCGTGCGGGTGCCCTTCCCTGGCGGAATGCAGCGCCAGTTCGATCCGTATGCGGCCGCCTCCGGCCTGATTCTGAAAAAAGCCAGCGTGGCCGATTTCCTGGCCAGCGTCTGCGCGTAAGCCGGATCCACGCTACGCTGCATTCAGACAACGTCGACCCTAGCCGTAGTGTGTTTGAATCGCTTCGACATACTTGGGAACATTGATCGCGTAAAAACCCGAGCTGTTGATGTTATTGAATTCGATCACCTTCAGTCCGTCCTGCGTCAGGCAGACATCCATGACGAACGACTGCGCCGGGGTCCATGTGTCGATCACGCCGCGGGCATAGTCGAGGACATCGTCTTCCACGTCGGGCGATATCTCCGCGCGGCCACCGATCCGGTACAGCGAGCCGGTCACCACCTTGCGGTTCACGATAAACAGGCGGTACTCGCGATAGATCTCCTTGACCGGCGAGACGATGACGTCGATCTTTTGCAGCTGCGCCTTGGCCGGATCGCGCCGCCAGTCGGCGAGCATCTCGCTGTCCATCACCATGCCGTCGAACGCCTTGTTATCTTCGCACGGGCGGATAAAGAACTTCGCCAGATGGCCGGTGCGAACGTCCACCAGCGTGCCGGTCGCGATGTCGTGATTGAGCAGCTCGGAGCCGAGTTGTTCCAGCCAGATATCGAACTTGAAATTCTCATTCAACAAACTGCCGGGAACCCAGCCCTTGTCGCGGGCGATCCTGGCCAGCTTGATGGCGCCGCAGACGTAGACCTTCCCTTCCGGATTCACATCGGGATGCATGTCGAACGTCCCGTTCGCAATGGCGACCGACGTATGGGAAATGCCGAGCGTATCGAGCGCATTCACCAGCAACTGGTAATTGCCCGGCTTGAAAATACTTTGTTGAATAACCCAATGCATGACGGTTCCAAATAAGGTTGATGCCCACGACCGCCCAGTGTCGCAGCCGCGCCAACGTAAGACAACAAAAATAGCGCTCAGCGTAAAATCAGGCCCTGCGCAAGCTCTGTCGCGCTCGCATTCAATAATGACTCACCGTCTCGTCCCTGTCACTGATGAAAGGAATACACGCATGACCGCGCTAACGCCTGATGGCTTTATCAAAGAAGAAGGCTTGGTCGAGGGATTGGCCGAACCTAACCAGACGCTCTGGATTTCAGAAGCCGGCGGACTGACGCAGTTCGGCGCCTTCGTGGAAGTGCTGCAACCGGGCACGCGCTCGTCGATCAAGCACTGGCACAGCGCGGAAGATGAAATGGTCTACGTCCTGGAAGGCCACGTGACCTTGGTCGAAGGCGATGCTGAAACAATCCTCAAGCCCGGCGACGCGGCGACTTTCCGCGCAGGCGACGCGGTCGGCCATTTTCTGTGGAATCGCAGCGCATCGCCAACGCGCTGCCTGGTGGTCGGCACCCGCGCTCCCGTCGACAGGATCACCTATCCCGACCATGATCGGGTGTGCCACCGCGACCGCTCACTGCCTGACGACATCTGGATGAACACTGCCGGAGAACCCGCATCGAGTCCAGATTGAAGCTCATTCCTGCCCGACTACGACGTTTCTGCGCGGCCCTGTAAAGCGCAGCGCGGCCCGGATTTCGGGCGCAGCCGCGTAACATCCGGTAACTCATCCATACGCCACAGTCTGACAGCATACGCTATGCTAACAAATTGTTAATCTTACTGTGTCACAAAATTAACTTGATCTGAAAGCAGCAAGGGCAACGCTGTAGTTGTGTTGTGATTGCACTGGCGATAAGCGCGCGCAGCGTTGTAATGGAGTCAGGGACATGACGTTGCGCTCGTCCTGCTTCCTCGAGGGATGTAATCGTCGGGTAAGCCAGGTGCTTCTGGCCCTGCAGAGTTTTTTTTGACGCCAGGATGATTGAGGCGCTGCGAGGTCAGAAAGCCGTAAGCGGCGATGCACAACGTGGCGTGATGGTGAAACCCGCGCCAACCGCGCCCCTCGTAGTGCCCGAGTCCGAACTCTTGCTTCAGTTCCTGATAGTCGCGCTCGATTCGCCAACGCATTTTTGTCACGAACACGATTTGCTCAAGCGTCGCATCGCAGGGCGCTGTCGAGAGGAAGTACTTCAGCGGCTCCGCGTCACCCTCCGGCCATTCGATCAGCAGCCATTCCTCGGCGCGCATCTCGGTGCCGAGGTAGTCCCGGTGGGCGGGGCGCACCCGTACGGCGGCGAAGCGAGAGGACAGGTTGGCATTGGAACCTTCCCGCCATGTGACCGGGCGGTAGCCTTGCGACGGCAGCGACAACGCCAATGCTTTCACGGAAACCGGCTCATTGCCGGCCTCGCGTCGCAGCCGCGTCGGTCGTATGCCGCGCCCACTCCATGCCTTGGGCGGCAGCGGCGCGGTGCCTGGCGCCCACACCGTGGTCGCCGGCCGGATGCCAACCGCATACAGCATGCCCAGTTCTGTGATGCCATCGCGAAATGCTGTCTCGTCACCGTAGCCGGCGTCGGCCAGCACCACGCCCGGCGGCGTGCCAGACGCGAGCGCGCCACGCAGTTGCTCAAGCGCGATTTCGGGCTTGGTCGCAAAGGCGATCCCTTCCGGCACGCCAGCCACGCCTCGGCGGATCGGATCACTTGCCCAGTCCTTGGGGAGATAGAGTTGATAGGCGATCGGTATGCTACCCAGCTCGGTAGCCAGCGACAAACTGACGGCCACCTGGCAATTATCTTGTTTGCCCAATTGCCCGCAGTACTGCCGCGCCACGCCCACCGAATGCTTGCCTTTCTTTGGGAAGCCAGTGTCGTCGATGATCCAATAATGTCCGGTATCGGTGGCAAGCAGCGGTTTGACGTGATCGCACACCGATGCCAACACGGCGCTGTCCGACCACGCCGATTTCGCCACAAAATGGTGAAGCGACTGGTGTTTGGCGCGTACCTGCGTCGGGTTGATGTGCGCAGCCAATGGCTCGACGCTCTTGCGCGCGATCGGCAGCATCAGCCCTTGACAGTAGTCTTTCAGACTTGCCCTGCGATCCATGTGGCCTAACGCGCCGCACAGTCGCTCAAGATACATATCCAGCTCAGCCAAATTCGCCATTCCCGTCTCCTGCCGTTATAGACAGTTCAACAGTATACGCACATAATTCAATTTGTGACACAGTAAGATTAACAGCAGTCATTGCTTATGACTGGCCGGTGTCGACCGATGCGCAGCTTGCGCGGTCGAGGTTTTGGAAGAGGTTTGCATGGCTGTCGTAGTAGAAAAAGTATCCGGTGCCAAGGCACGCGCTCCGGGTCAGTTTGGACTCATCAATCTGTTAAAAGCCATCGCGGCACAATTAATCGTATTGCACCACCTGGCCTTCTACGGCCCCATGGCGGACTACGCGCGGCCCCTGATGCCCGACGTAATCGACTGGCTGGATTCATTCGCGCGCATCGCGGTGCAGGTCTTCCTCGTGATCGGCGGATTTCTCGTCGCCAAATCCTTGTTCCCAAAAGGCCAGCCGGGCTTGATCAATCCCCTGGGAACCGTGTGGCGACGATATGCCAAGCTGGTTCCGCCATTTATGGTGGCAATCCTGTTCGCCGTTGCCGCTTCTGCCCTGGCCAACCGATGGATGACGCACGATTCCATCTCCGCTCCGCCCGATTTCATGCAACTGGCGGCGCATGCGCTGCTGCTGCAGGGCGTGCTGGGTTACGACTCCCTGTCGGCAGGGGCGTGGTACGTCGCGATCGATTTCCAGTTGTATGCAGTGGTGGCCTTGCTGGTCTGGCTGTGCGGACGTTTTTCCGGCGGCCTATTGCGGCCCTGGCTGATGCCTGCCGTGATTGTCATCGGGATCAGCATGTCGCTGTTGTACTTCAATCGCGATCCCGAGTGGGATGAATGGGCGCCCTATTTCTTCGGGAGCTATGGGCTCGGCATCATGGCCTGGCTGGCCAGCGATCCGGCACGGCGGCCACGCGCGGTTGCGCTGCTGGTGGCAATGATCGTGTTGCCAACGCTGATCGCGCTGGCACTGGACTTCCGTCTGCGCATTGCGGTGGCGCTGGTGGTGGCGTGCGTACTGTTCCTGTTCGGCCGTGCGCGCACCGGATCGTATTCATACTGGGGCATGTCTGCGGTGAATCGTCTCGCGCAGATCTCTTATTCGGTATTCCTGATCCATTTCCCGGTATGCCTCGTCATGAATGCCGCGTTTACCCGTTTCGTGCCGCCTGAGCCGCACTATCAGGCGCTGGGCATGCTGGTTGCCTGGGGTGCCAGCCTGATGGCGGGCGCCGCATTTCACCGGTGCGTGGAGCTTCCCTTGGGACGCGCCATGCAATCCGTCACTGAGGTAGCGTCGTCGCGCACGGCATTCATTTAATAAGCCGAATCAATCCTGGTCACGCACTGCCCGTTCTATCGTGGCGATATCGATCTTTTTCATCGTCATCATCGCATCGAACGCGCGCTTGGCCGCGGCGCGGTCCGTGCCGAATACTGCGTCGGTCAGGACGCGCGGAGCGATCTGCCACGATAATCCCCAGCGGTCCTTGCACCAGCCGCATTCGCTTTCCTGGCCACCATTGCTGACGATGGCGTTCCACAAGCGGTCAGTTTCGGGTTGGTCATCGGTCGCGATCAGGAAAGAGAAGGCTTCGCTGTGCTTGAAATGCGGGCCGCCATTGAGCCCGAGGCATGGAATGCCGACGACGGTGAACTCGACCGTGAGTATATCGCCCTCTTTGCCATCCGGATAGTTGCCCGGTGCGCGGTGGATGGCATGGACTGCGCTGTCGGGAAAGGTTTCTGCGTAAAAGTTTGCGGCATCGACGGCGTCACCGTCGTACCAAAGACAGATCGTGTTTTTGCTGGTCATTGCGTGCCTCCTGAAGAGTTGAACCCGGGCATCCATTGCCGCGAAAAACCAAAGCCGTATGAGGGGACCTTGGTCCGTCGTAGGAGACTAATGCCGTTGTCGGGATTCGTCAATGCAGCACATTCATGTAAGGCGGCAGTCCCTCAACAGCATATTAGCGCCCCCCTGACTCAACAAAATTCTTTACTATCGGAAAAGCGGACCTGCAGCCTTGCAATGAGAGTTCGCTTGTAGTTTGGCGGAAGAGCCGGGGGATTCAAATCTTGGATGGGAGGGCGAATGGATGCTTGATTTCAGTCGCACCAACATTGTATGTCCCCCCAATCCCCTCTTCCCGCCACTTAAACACCAGCGGAAAGAATAGAGTCAATGCGATTTCGCCCCGGCGGATCATCAAAGATCCAACTCCGCGCCGCGCACTTTGAGCCAGTCCTTGCGTTCGCGATAGTCCGGTAGCACTTTGTCCACTTCGTTCCAAAAGGCATCCGAATGATTGCGGTGACGCAAATGGCACAATTCGTGAACGATAATGTAGTCGATGATGGTGAGAGGTGCCATCAAGCACTTCCAGTGAAAATGCAGGTCACCATTTGTCAGACACGCTCCCCACCGATACCCCAACTCCTTGAGCTGCACCGAGTTCATTGCAACGCCGACCTTTGGGGCGAAGTATGCTGCCCGTTTCTTGATACGAGGCAGCCCTTTTTCCCTGTAGAAGTCCTCAAAGGCCTGATGGGCGGCTTCGCGGCCGCCGGACTCGACAACAGATCTCAATAAACAGAATCGACCATCTTTCAGTTTGAGCGGTTCATCTTGTTCTACAACAAGCTGCAGGCGGTAGTGGCTTCCGAGGTAGAGGAAGGACTCGCCGCTGACCCATTCACGGGCAACACGCGTGGCGTTGAGGTCACGCCACTCCACCAGGTTGCGATAAATCCACATGCGCTTACTGAGTACCGTTTCATCGACCTGCTCCGGAGTCATTTTTTTGGGTGGGCGCACAGTAATCATGCCATTGCGTTCAATGACGATGTCGGTGGTCTGCCGGTCAGCCCCCGGCAAAAGCTGATATTCGATGTCACGCACCCGTCGTAATTGCATCATGCATCTCCCATCCGGACTACCTTGACGAGCTCGTCGTGCCGGTTTTTGGCAAGTTTCATGATCTCGACGGCGACACGCTCGCGGTTCTGTTTCAGTTCTTCGATACCAGCTTTGGCTATCTCTGTTTTTAGCAAGCCACGTACCCGTTTTTGTTTATCGGGATTGTGCCAGAAGTCGATGCTGGCGATGGTTTCTTGAAGAATCTCCACTGTGGTTTCCATCAACGCCTTGAAAGTCGGCTTGTCCGCTTCATTGACGGAACCGCTGGCAAAGCCAACCTGAACAAGATGTTCGAAGAATGTCGTGGCCTCGCGACTCATGCCGTCTTCGCCCTGCTGACGACCAACGATAGCTTCCTGACGCAATGCAGCGAGCTTCTCCGCGAGTAACTCCCACTCGTCATGATGCCTCTCGATCAGTGCATCGACCTTCTCAGACAGGCTCTTGTAGAACGCAGGATCTTCATCGTGGTGTACAGTGCAGTGTTTGCGAATGGCATGTTCCATCTCGCTGGCCTTGGCCTCACTATTCTGACCGGCGTGGCGGTTAAGCTTATCCAGAAAATCCTCGGCCAACAATTCCACAGGCGGTATCTTTGGGTTGATGCCTAGGCTGATCAGATGCTCGTTGATCAGCGCCTTCACCTTTTCGCCAGCGTTGCCTAAATCTAAACTGCTGTCCTTGTAGCGCTCCTTGCACACTTGGAGAATGTAGCCAAAGCGCTTAGCCGGCACCCGATAGGGCTGAGCCGAACTATGCGGCAGAATGATGTCCAGACTCATCAGGAATTTCTTGAAATATACCTCGAAGTCGGCCCGTTTCCTGTCGTCCTTCAGGGCCTTGACCGCCGCGTGTACCGCGACCGCATCAGCATCCAGATTAGGCAATTCGCCATTCACGAAGCCTTTGATGTTCTTGACACTCATAGCTGTGAAATGCTGCAGTAGACGTTGATAGCGTTCCTCCAACACCGGCAGTTCGGAGCTGATGTTCTGCATCCCGTCGCGCAGTTCTTGCAACTCGTCGCTGGCCGCATATAAGGTGAGCGCGTCCGTCAAGTGGTTGGCCAAGCCGATGTAATCGACGATGTACCCCCGCTGCTTACCCGTCTTGACCCGGTTGGTACGGGCTATCGCCTGCAGCAAGGTATGTTCGCGCAGTTTCTTGTCGATATACATCACCTGCTCGATGGGCGCATCGAAACCGGTTAACAGCATGTCGCACACGATCAGGAACGCGATACCGGTGTACTCCTTGTCGGGGTCATCCGGATCAAAACCACGACAGAAATTCTCCACCGCATTCATCCGCTGCGCCTGCTTTCGGGCGTGGGTGATATAGGCGGCCTCGTTGGTGCCATCGCTGGACATCACGACGGCGGTTTTCAAGAAGCGCAGGCGTTTGATCAGAGCCACATCGGGTGCGGCCTGCGCTACCTCCCTGGTAATGCGCTCACTCAGCGCAGCGTTGATACCGACTTGGTAGCGCACACAGGCCAGCTTGGAATGGCATACCACCTGCGCCTTGAAACCATTGGGCAAGATGTTGTCGACATAGTGCGCGACCAGATCGCGGGCTATCGCGTTGATGCGGTTTTCGGCTTCCAGGATGTCACCAGTGGCACCGTATTTCTTCTTAATCGCCAGTAACTCCTCATCGCTGCGGTCCTTGAACAGGTCTTCAAACGCCGTGTCGAAGGCATGCTTTTCATTCAGTGCGCTGTCGGCCGTCTTGCCTTCGTAGAGGATTTGCAGCGTGGCGCCATCGTTTACCGCATCCATCAGGCGGTAGATGTCGATGCACTCGCCGAAACGCTTGTGCGTTTTCTTTTCGCCGTGACGCTCGGTGATCAGCGGTGTGCCGGTGAAGGCAACGCGCGCGGCGTTGGGAAAGGCTTCGAACAGGTTATCGCCTAGGTCTGAACTCTGCGTGCGGTGTGCCTCATCGATCATCAGAATGATGCGCTCCGAGGTGTTGACCACTCCGAAGGCCTTGCCCGCCGGCATTGCCAGATACGTGCCCAGCGCCTCTGCCACGACATTGCTCAGCGTTTGCTTCTGTTCCTGAAACTTGTGCACCATCACCATGCTGACGTCGGAACTGTCGGTGGCGAGATGCAGCCGCAAACCCACACGGCTTTCGATCACATTTACCCGTCCGCCGATCAACGTGGCCGTGGCGGCTAGTTGTTCCTCCAGGTCCTGCCGGTCATTAACCAGGACGATCTTGTAGTCGGCAAGGTCACGGCTAGCACGCAGCATGCGCGCCAGGAACACCATCGTCAGCGATTTTCCCGAACCCTGTGTGTGCCAAACCACGCCGCTGCGTTCCATGGCCGTGCCGCCGTCGCGCAGACGCTGCGCGATCTTGCCGGCGGCGCGAAACTGCTGGTAACGGCAGACTACCTTGACGCGCGGTCCGGCATCGGTGTCCATGAACACCGCGCAGGTGCGCAAGATCTGTAACAAATTGGGTTTGGTCAGCATCCCCGCGATCAGTTGCTGCTGCGCGCACAAGCCTTCCCGACCTGCATCATCCTGCGGATACAGCGTTTTCCAAGCGTAAAAATGCTCCGCGCCCGAGGTGATCGTGCCATAGTCGGCTTCCATCCCGCTGCTGCGGATCAGCAGCAGGTTGCTGTGGAACAGGCGCGGTTCGCCTTCCTTCAGGCCGGCGCGTTCAGTTTCCTGGCGCCGGCGCATATAGCGCTGCAACTGCGTAAAGGCTTCCTGCATCGGATTGGCGCAGGTCTCTGAGCCTTTCTTGCACTCCACCACGGCCAGCGGAATGCCGTTCACGAAGAGCACGATATCGGGAATGATGAACGCCTTCACACAGCCTGGCGTGTCGATACGGAACTGATTGATGGCGTGGAACCGGTTGTTTTCGGGGACGTGGAAATCGATCAGGCGCACTATCGGGTCGGCCTCCCCGGTCAGCTCGTTGGCATCGACCTGGGCTTTGAACAGCAACGCTTGAACGGCTTCATTGGCTTCCAGCAGGGTGCGATTGGGCTGGCGTTGCAGTTGGCTGCGCAGGTCTTCCAGCTGCCGGTTCGTCAGCCACGCACGCCCGTCGTCGTCGCGGTTGATGGCGCGCACAGCCTCATCGAACACCTCCGGCAGCAGCCACTGGCGAAAATTGGCGCGCAGGCTGGGCCCGGCCTCCTGCGGGATGCCGGCGCCCTGATCAATGACCGTCCAGCCCAGCCCAGCCAGTTGCGTCAGGAAGGGAAGCTCGACTTCCGCATATTCGCTCACTCCTGCTCCTCTTCACCGCCATCCGTCAACTCTTGCTCAATCTGTTCAATGCTGGGCAAGCTGGTTTGCAGCGTGGTGGGCAGCGACTCGATCAACTGATACTCGGCGATTCCCATGGGGCGGCTACTGTCGCGCAAGGCGTATTCGGCCACCACCTTGTTTTTGGTTTTGCACAGCAGCAAGCCGATCGTGGCGCCGTCGTGTTCCGACTTGATTTGGGCATCCACGGCGGTCAGATAAAAGCCGAGCTGCCCCAGATGTTCCGGCTTGAATTTGCCAGCCTTGATCTCGACAACCACATAGCAGCGCAACTTGAGATGGTAGAACAGCAGATCGATGAAAAAATCGTCGCCGCCGACTTCCACATGCACCTGCCGCCCCACATAGGCAAACCCTGCGCCCAGCTCCAGCAGAAATTGGGTGATGTGTTGAACCAGGGCCGATTCGATGTCGCGTTCTTCAGCTTCTTTGCCCAGCCCCAGAAAGTCTAATCGATAGGGGTCTTTGAGAGATTCCCTGGCCAGATCGGACTGAGGCTTGGGCAAGCGCGCGTCGAAATTGGTTAGCGCCGTACCACTACGATCTTTCAATCGGGTTTCAATCTGGATCGCGAGCACATTGCGCGACCAATTGTGTTCAACAGCTTGCACCAGATACCAGTCGCGCTCGGCGCGGGTTTTCAGCTTGTCAAGTAGGGTGCACAGGTGGAACCACGGCAATTGTGCAGCAACCTGCTGCACAAATTCAGGTTCGGGCCATGCCTGGGCAAACGCGCGCATGTATTTCAGGTTGCGTGGCGAAAAGCCCTTCATGTCCGGGAAGGCGCTGCGCAGATCCTGCGCCAGCCGGTCGATCACCCGTGCACCCCAGCCCTGTTTCGCCTGCCGCGCCAGAATCTCGCTGCCAATATGCCAATACAGTCCCACCAGTTCACGATTGACGGCCAGCGCGGCGCGCTGCTGCGCCGTGTGAATGCGGCCTTTGAGATCAACCAGCCATTCGGCATAGCCGCTGGGCGGTGGCCTCAGGGACACAGGGGAGGCAGCGCTCATGCCGTTGCCTCCTTGTCGCGAACTTCCGGCATCCCTGCGTCAGTGTACTCGAAACCCCTTCTCTCTAACATCCGCAGGAAGGGGGGGTCATCGAGCTTGATCGTCAGCTTGTCACCCACAGTCGGCCTCCGGGTTACCCACCTTCACAGCCACCTTGCCGGTAAGCAAATCTTGCATCAGACCGAGTTTTTGGAGACGGAATTTGGCTGCATTTTGCTGTTCCAAAATTAAATTGCGGCTTGCATGACTCGAAAGCGCAATGATTCGATCTTGTTCACTAATATCCGGCCAAACAAAACGAAGTTGGTTCAATACCTCGCTATTTGCCACATCGCGTCCACCGGTATTTACACGTTCACGAATCTGCGCCTTGATTCGCTCATCGCCAGCCAACGCCATCTGGAGAAAGTCGGGCCGGGCGCTCCTTTTATCAACTGCGATACGCATCAGGTTTGACGACATGATCCAACCAGCCTGTTCATCGCGTACAACAACCGATCTACCAACGTCAGCAACACGAGAGAAAACTACGTCATCAGGCTTCAATTGGAAGTCGAGCAGCCGCGAAGCATCTTTCACAGTCACAAATAACAATTCCTCAGAGGTGAATACCCCTTCACCTAGCGCACCAATCGTGATGACAGGATGCCCGTGGCTGCGCCAGTGCTCGCCTTTCAATGCTGATCCGAATGGACCTGTTCGTATCCAACTCGTGCCAGGACGGCCTTTCGAAGCTAGACCCGAAACTGTCCACTCCCTCGGAATCCACCCAATCGCTGCTTCATAATATAACTCTGGAGCTTCGCTGCGTGGAGGGCGCAGTTTGCCGTTGGGGAGAACACCACGAGTGAACAGGTCGCGCATCAGGCCAGCCTTGATCTGCTGGTATTTGGCGATCAGGGCTTCGGTTCTTTCGATGGCCCTATCGATAGTGGTCAGAATGGCGGTAATTTTATTCTGGACAGTCTTCGATGCAGGAAGTCGAACGATATGCTTTTCGAGGTCGGATCGAATAATTCCATTGATGCTAGTGCCTTGATTTAGTTTCTTTAGCTCATCAAGCTCCCGACTGAGCAGATAGTAAACAAAATTTGCCCCTGCCTTTTCAGCGTTGATGTAGATGCCAGTGATATCTTGGCTGATTGCAATATTACAAGGCGCGATAGCAAGTTTGCCTACGCCGGTGCGAGTGACAACTAACAGGTTTCCTTGTTTAACAACTGACGTTGTGCTGCTGCGGATTCCCTCATCCGATACATAGCGCCTGAACTCCCCGATGCCGTTTTCTGTAAAATCCGCACCGGTGATCCACGGTGTTTCACCATTCCAATACGTAGCAATTCCGGTATCAGGGGTACCGCCATTTACAATACGAAGGCAAAGTGCCCCAAAACTGGACACCGACCAGCCGTCTCCGTCAATCTCACTCATACCCCAACTCCACCAAAAACACCTGCAGAGCCTGCGCGGCATTTTCGCGTTCCGCCTCAATCTGTTTGGCTGTCACTGCGTACTTTCCCGACAGATATTCGATGGCGGTAATGCAGGCGCGCTGATCGGCGCGAAGGTATTGGCGGTAGCTGTCGAACAGCACTTGGCCCAGACGCTCGACGATGACGACGCGAGCCTCGTCCTTACTAATCTTGAGGCGCGCCTGCTCAACCAGCTCATCCTTTTTGGCCTGGGTGGATTTGATCGCTGCCTTCAGCACCTTCGCTTCGTCCTCCAGCAACTTATGGCGTGCCAGTTGAGCTTCGATATGAACGATCTCGTGCTGGAAGCTATTCCAGTCACCGAAGCTGCTGTCACGCTTGGCCAGCTTCATCATGCCTTTGGCTTCCTTCAGGCTGGCCTTGAGGGTTTTGACCTCATCGGCGGGTAACACCCCGGTATCGTCGGCATCTTCAAAATCTTCCTCGCCGGCGGCGGCAAACAGCGCTTGCAGTTCGGCCAGGCGAGAATGCTGCGCTTCGAGTTCAGCAAGCACCTGCGGAAACTGGCTTTGCAGGATGTCCTCATCAGGTATCAGCTCCGGCCCCCAGCCGCTGGCGGCGATGGATTTGAAGTCAGAGGCGAGTTGCTTGTAGTAATTAGCGAAGGCTCCGCGAATCTGATAGCGGTTCAACAGATCCTGATCGGCAAAGGTCCGCTCGATGCTGTCGAGTAGCGTGGCGCGAACGGCATAGACGTTGCGGGTGCTCGCGTGCTGATTCTCGACATCCGGCGCCAGCGCCTCCACGACGGGCAAGTGTTGTTTCCACCAAGCTTGCAGCTCGCCCATGAACTGCGTTTGTCGCTGGGTCACACCTGAATGGGCGGTGACGTGCCCGGCAATGGCGCGCTTGTCTTGCAGCTCAGGGCTGAAGTCGGCGTACGCTAAGCCCCGCACCGGCATGGCGCGGGGCGTGAAGCAACTGTCTCGTAGGCCCGCATAGTTCCGCCAAAAGTGCGCAAAACCGTCGATCTCATTCACCGGCACGCCGCCGTGCAGGTGGGCGCGCACGTCGTGCGGCTCCTGCGGCGGGGCATTGTCCACATAGCGGCGGATGTTGCAGTTGTAGTCCTCGGCCCGAATGTCGGCCACCGGTACGCGCCGGGCGTAGGCGGTGATGTTGTCCCCGGCGCGGTAGGCGTGCACGATCTTGTCGATGTCCTCCGGGCGCAAGTGATTTTGCGCCTTGCCTTCGCGGTATTCGCGATCGGCGTTGATGAACAGCACATGGTCGCGTTGCGCGGCGGCAGCCTTGTTGAGCACCAGAATACAGGCAGGGATGCCGGTGCCATAAAACAGGTTGCCGGGCAGGCCAATAACGGCTTCCAGGTATCCCTTGTCTATGAAGTATTGCCGGGCTTCGCGTTCTTCACCGCCACGAAACAGCACGCCGTGCGGCATGACGGTGGCCATGCGGCCGTCGCTCTTGAGCACGGCGAGCATGTGCTGTACAAACATCAGGTCGGCCTTTTTGCCTTTTTCCGGCATCCAGACATGGAAACGGCCAGGGTAAGCAATAGTGACTTTTTTCTTGGCGCCGCTGCCATCGTCCTTGGACTGCGTGCGAGCGTAGTTCTGGCTGAATGGAGGGTTGGCCAGCACACGGTCGAAGCGCCTGAGCTCGTTGCTCTCGTCCTTGTGCCGCGGGTCGGCCAGGGTGTCTGCGTTGCGGATGTCCGCGTGGGAGATGCCATGCAGCAGCATGTTCATCTTGCAGATGGACCAGGTGGTGCCCATCTTTTCCTGACCGTTGAGCGACAGCTCCGTCGCATCAGAGCCGCATTCGCGCAGGTAGTCGCGTGCCTGGATCAGCATGCCCCCGGAACCCACGGTGGGGTCATATACGCTCATGCCTTCCTTAGGGTCGCAGATCTCGACGCAGATGCGCACCACTTCAGCCGGGGTATAGAACTCACCCGCTTTCTTGCCGGCCGAATCAGCAAAGTGTTTGATCAGCCATTCGTAAGCGGCGCCGAGCAGATCGGGAAATTCAAAATCATCATCGTGCAATGGGATTTTTTCGAAGTTCTGGATGAAGTCGACCAGCGTGTCATCGTCCAGCGTATTTTGGCCGATCTTGCGGTTGAAGTTGATGGTACCCTTAAGCACGTCCTGCAAGGCGTCGGCGTTGTCTTCTTCCAGTGCTTCCAGCGCCTTGTTGAGCATGGAGCCCACGTTTTCCTTAATGTGTTTGAGCGCCGGCTGTTGATTGCCCGCGTCATCGATCCATGGTTCGTTCCAGCGGGCGCGCGGCGGCACGTAGAAGTATTTACCGGAATATTGGTCCGGGTCTTCAAGGCTGAGCGCGATGTCGGCATCAGACAGACCGGCAGCTTTGCCTTCCAGTCGAATTTCGTCACGACGCTGATCGAACAGATCACTGGCTCGCTTGAGGAACAGCATGCCGAAAATGTATTCCTTGTACTCGCTGGCATCCATGTTGCCGCGCAGGTCATCGCAGGCAGTGAGCAGCAAGCTTTCAAGGCGGGAAAGTGTAAGTTTGGTAGCTGACATCGTTTAGTCTACTTCTCTGTTCTTGGTTGCGGGATGGCTCAGTCCACCACCACCAGAAATTTGATCGCGAGCGCGATGGGCTGCACGTCGCGGGCGTTCTTTTTGAGTTCGACCAGCCCATGGCCGGCCATTGTGCGCAGCGTGCGCGACAAGTTGGGTACCTTGCGACCGGCCCATGCCGCCAACTCAGTGAGCGACTTCGGCTGCCGTTCATGGATGAGGCGCAACAGGGCACGGTTGTCGTCAGACAGCACGGCGGCTAGCGACGCCATTGAAGCGAACCAGACCGTGGGCACTTCACTCCCTGATCGGACAGGTTCGGACGCGTCGGACAGGAGGATACCGATCACACAATGCTTCATTGATAGGCGAGTCTTGGACGCAAAATTTAATTGTATCAGTGGGTGATAAATTCACGAAGTGCCATCACGTAGCAGTAGAAGCTGCGATCAACAGTCTACAGTGCCAAGACTTCGTGCCCGGCCCTCACACCGGCAACGCAGCAACCATGCCCTTAGTCGGCGTTCCAGCGTGGATCACAATGTCCTTGCCGATCTTCCCAGAACCCCAGCGCGGTGCGCTCATACGATTCTTGAGAGTGCCTGTGCTGATACCTTCGTTATTCCATTTATCCAACAGCATGGGACGTCCTGAAATGAGAAAACGCTTTAGCATAGACTAAAGGCGGTTTTTTTGAGACTTCCTGGGATCTCCAGAAACCAACTAATTTGTCCTTGGCGGAGAAACGGGAATTCGCCTACATCCCGCAGGCCGCCCTCGCGCAAATATGCGCAAGGCTTCGAATCCCTGCCAAAGAGCCCGCAGAGGCTCTCCTCCTCCCCCCAGGAATACAAAAAAAGCCACCCGAGGGCGGCTTTCTTTTATTCCTGGCGGAGAGACGGGGATTCGAACCCCGGATAGGCTATGAACCTATACACGCTTTCCAGGCGTGCGACTTCAACCACTCATCCATCTCTCCTGCATTACATCTCCGCCTTCGCGAAGCCGCAGATTATAGCAAAGATTCTGCGAAGTATGAAGAAATTTGCGCCGCACGCATATTCGCCTGCGTGCGCCGCAGCCAATCCCCCTTACGAGGCTTCCTTCAACTGCTCCAGAATGGCCGGATTTTCCAAGGTCGAGACATCCTGCGTGATGGTCTCGCCCTTGGCCAGCACCCTCAGCAAACGCCGCATGATCTTGCCTGAGCGGGTCTTGGGCAGGTTGTCGCCGAAGCGGATTTCCTTCGGCTTGGCGATCGGGCCGATTTCCTTGGCCACCCAGTTGCGCAGCTCCAGCGCCAGCTTCCTGGCTTCTTCCCCGGTCGGGCGCGCCTGCTTGAGCACCACGAAAGCGCAGATCGATTCGCCGGTCGTATCGTCCGGCTTGCCCACCACGGCCGCCTCGGCCACCATCGGATTGGCCACCAGCGCCGATTCGATTTCCATGGTGCCCATTCGGTGGCCCGACACGTTGAGCACGTCATCGATGCGGCCCGTGATCGTGAAGTAGCCGGTATCCTTGTTGCGGATCGCGCCATCGCCCGCCAGGTACATCTTGCCGCCCAGTTCATCCGGGAAGTAGCTGGTCTTGAAGCGTTCCGGATTGCCCCAGATGGTGCGGATCATCGATGGCCACGGCCGCTTGACCACCAGAATGCCGCCCTGCCCGTTCGGCACATCCGCGCCGGCCTCGTCGACAATCGCGGTCATGATGCCCGGCAGCGGCAAGGTGCACGAACCCGGCACCATGGGTGTCGCGCCCGGCAGCGGGGTGATCATGTGGCCGCCCGTTTCGGTCTGCCAGAAGGTATCGACCACCGGGCAGCGCTCGCCGCCCACGTTCTTGTAGTACCACATCCAGGCTTCCGGATTGATCGGCTCGCCCACCGAACCGAGCAGGCGCAGACTGCTCAGGTCGTACTTGGATGGATGCACGCCCGGGTCGACATCGGCCGCCTTGATCAGCGAACGGATCGCCGTCGGCGCCGTGTAGAAGATGCTGACCTTGTGCTTGGCGATATTGGCCCAGAAGCGCCCGGCATTCGGATAAGTGGGGACGCCTTCGAACACGATCTGGGTCGCGCCCACCGCCAGCGGGCCGTAGGCGATGTAGCTGTGACCGGTGACCCAGCCGATATCGGCGGTGCACCAGAACACGTCCTGCGGCTTGATGTCGAAGCTCCACTTCATGGTCAGCGCGGCCCACAGCAGGTAGCCGCCGCTGGAATGCTGCACGCCCTTCGGGGTGCCGGTCGAGCCGGACGTGTACAGGATGAACAGCGGATGCTCGGCGCCCACCCATTCCGGCTCGCACTCGGCAGCCTGGTCGGCCACCAGCTCGTGCAGCCACAGGTCGCGCCCTTCGGTGAAGGCGATGTTGCCGCCGGTGCGCTTGTAGACGATCACGTTCTTGATGCTCTCGCAGCCGCCCAGCGCCAGCGCTTCGTCGACGATGCTTTTCAGCGGCAGGTGCTTGCCGCCGCGCAGTTGCTCGTCGGCCGTGATGACGGCCACCGCGCCGGCGTCGATGATGCGCTCCTGCAGCGATTTGGCGGAAAAGCCGCCGAACACCACCGAGTGGGTGGCGCCGATGCGCGCGCAGGCTTGCATGGCGGCCACGCCTTCGATCGACATCGACATGTAGATAATGACGCGGTCGCCCTTCTTGATGCCGCGCGCCTTGAGGCCGTTGGCGAATTTGCAGACGCGCTCGTACAGCTCCTGGTACGTCGCGCGCGTGACGGTGCCGTCGTCCGCTTCAAAGATGATTGCGGTCTTGTCGGCGTTGCCGTTCTTGAGGTTGCGGTCGAGGCAGTTGTACGACACGTTCAGCTCGCCGTCCTCGAACCATTTGTAGAACGGCGCATCGGTTTCGTTCAGGGTCGAGGTGAATGGCTTGTGCCACTCGAGATTCTCGCGCGCCAGGCGCGCCCAGAAACCTTCGTAATCGGCCCCCGCTTCCGCGCACAGCGCCTTGTAGGCATCCATCCCGGAAATGGCGGCGTTGGCGACGAAGTCGGACGGCGGCGCAAACACGCGGCTTTCTTGCAAGCCTTGATTGTCCTGCTGGGTGGAATCTGTTGCTGCCATGCTGGTCTCCATTGGTGGTGTTGTTTTGCTAAAACCATAGTCCCGCTCGCTTACTGCGCCCTTACGTTGCACATCAGCGAATAAGGTCAACGAGACATTAAAACATGGATAGCGCCGAGAAGCGGTATGGTCACTTGCATTTACGACAAGATCAATATTCACGCCGAGGCGATTGCCTGTGGTTTGCGCCAGATCAATACATTGTCAGACCGCGGCAGGTATCTGCAGCGGGGCCAAGCGCTGGTAAAATGACGCAGCGAAAATTTTTGCCTTATTCTGGAGCCAAGCATTTATGTCTGAACCGATTTTACCCAAAGAGCGTCAGAAACTGACGCCCTTGAACAACCTCATTTTCATGAGCCGCTGGCTGCAATTGCCGCTGTATCTGGGGCTCATCCTGGCGCAGTGCGTGTATGTTTTCCATTTTTGGGTTGAACTCAAGGATCTGATCGGTGCCGTATTCGGCAACGAGGCGGCGCTGCAGCATATTTTTGAAGCGGTCACCGTGCCGGGCGCCAGGCAGGCGACCAAGCTGAACGAAGCGACCATCATGCTGGTGGTGCTGGGCCTGATCGACGTGGTGATGATCTCCAACCTGCTGATCATGGTCATCGTGGGCGGCTACGAAACGTTCGTCTCGCGCATGCATCTGGAAGGCCATCCCGACCAGCCGGAGTGGCTCTCGCACGTGAACGCGTCGGTGCTCAAGACCAAGCTGGCCATGGCGATCATCGGCATTTCATCGATCCATCTGCTCAAGACGTTTATTAACGCCAATGCGTACGAACCCAAGGTGCTGATCGCGCAGACCGTGATCCACATCGTGTTCCTGTTCTCGGCACTGGCCATCGCCTATACCGACCGCATCATGATCGGCACCCAGAACCAGTCCAAGACACCCCACTAAGCCAACGAGAATCTCATGACTATCATCAAGCAGGAAGACCTGATCGAATCGGTTGCGGCCGCTCTCCAGTACATCAGCTACTACCACCCGGCCGATTACATCGCCCACCTGGCGCGCGCCTACGAGTCGGAAAAAAGCGACGCCGCCAAGGATGCGATCGCCCAGATCCTGACCAATTCGCGCATGTGCGCCGAGGGCAAGCGTCCGATCTGCCAGGATACCGGCATCGTCAACGTGTTCCTCAAGATCGGCATGGGCGTGCGCTTCGACGGGTTTTCCGGCACCGTCACCGACGCCGTCAACGAAGGCGTGCGCCGCGCCTACAACTTCGACGACAACAAGCTGCGCGCCTCGATCGTGGCCGACCCGCAGTTCGAGCGCAAGAACACCAAGGACAACACGCCGGCCGTGGTCCACATGGAACTGGTCGAAGGCAACACCGTCGACGTCAAGGTCGCGGCCAAGGGCGGCGGCTCCGAGAACAAGTCCAAGTTCGTCATGCTCAACCCGTCCGACTCGCTGGTCGACTGGGTCATGAAAACCGTGCCGACCATGGGCGCGGGCTGGTGTCCGCCGGGCATGCTCGGGATCGGCATCGGCGGCACCGCCGAGAAAGCCATGCTGATGGCCAAGGAAGTGCTGATGGACGACATCGACATGTACGAACTGAAACTGCGCGGCCCGCAGAACAAGACTGAAGAACTGCGTATCGAGCTGTGCGACAAGATCAATGCGCTGGGCATCGGCGCCCAGGGCCTTGGCGGCCTGACGACCGTGCTCGACGTCAAGATCATGATGCACCCGACCCATGCGGCGTCCAAGCCGGTGGCAATGATTCCGAACTGCGCCGCCACGCGCCACGCGCACTTCGTGCTGGACGGCTCGGGCGCGAGCTACATCGAGCCGCCGGCGCTGTCGACCTGGCCTGACGTGCACTGGACCCCGGACACCGAAAAATCGCGCCGCGTCGACCTGAATACCTTGACGAAAGAGGAAGTCGCCTCGTGGACTCCGGGCCAGACCCTGCTGTTGAACGGCAAGATGCTGACCGGGCGCGACGCCGCGCACAAGCGCATCCAGGACATGCTGGCCAAGGGCGAGGAACTGCCGGTCGACTTCAAGAACCGCGTGATTTATTACGTGGGCCCGGTCGATCCGGTGCGCGATGAAGCGGTCGGCCCGGCCGGTCCGACCACCGCCACCCGCATGGACAAGTTCACCGACATGATGCTCGAAAAAACCGGCCTGATCGCCATGATCGGCAAGGCCGAGCGCGGTCCGGCGGCGATCGAATCGATCCAGAAACACAAGTCGGCCTACCTGATGGCGGTTGGCGGCGCCGCTTACCTGGTGTCGAAGGCGATCAAGAGCGCCAAGGTGCTCGGCTTTCACGACATGGGCATGGAAGCGATCTACGAGTTCGACGTGATCGACATGCCGGTCACGGTGGCGGTCGATTCCAACGGAACTTCGGTGCACAACACCGGTCCTAAGGAATGGGCAGCGAAGATTGAATCCTTGTCGAGCGTCGGCAAGATTCCTGTCAGCGTGGCCTGAGCGACGAACGAGTGACAAACGCGAGCGTCCCCATGGTGGCCACGGCCTCGGCTACCGCGTCGGCTACCGCGTCGGCTACCGCGCCGATCGGCGTGTTCGATTCCGGCGTGGGTGGCTTGTCGGTCCTGCGCCATATCCGCGCGCAGCTTCCGCATGAGCATTTGCTGTACTTCGCCGATTCCGGTTTTGCGCCGTATGGCGACAAGCCGGAAAGCGTGGTGGCCGAGCGCTCGCTGGCGGTGGCGGGTTTTCTGGTAGCCAACGGCGCCAAGGCGCTGGTGGTGGCATGCAATACGGCGACGGTGGCCGCCATCAAGGTGCTGCGCGCGCACTATCCCGACATGCCCATCGTCGGGGTGGAGCCGGGCCTCAAGCCGGCCGCGGCGGCCACGCGCAACGGCAAGGTGGGCGTGCTGGCGACCAGCGTGACCATCGCCGGCGCCAAGTTCCTGCTGCTGCGCGACCAGATCAGCGCGGCCAGCAGTGCCCAGTTCCTGCTGCAGGGGTGCCCTGGCCTGGTCGACCAGATCGAGCTGGGCGACTTGGGGTCGGACGCGATCAGGACGCTGCTGGAGCGCTATGTGGTGCCCTTGATCGATCAGGGTGCCGATACGCTGGTGCTGGGCTGCACGCACTATCCGTTCGTGCTGGCGACGCTCGGCAAGGTCATCGCCGGGGCGACAGCGCGCGAGATCGTGCTGATCGACACCGGCGACGCGGTGGCGCGGCAACTGGCGCGTCTGCTGGGTAGCGCCGGGCTGCTCAATCAGGGCAGCGATGACGCAGCGGCGCCGGATAGCGTGGCCGTGGCGGTGGCTGCCATCGGCATTGCCGCCGCAGCGACCCTGCAAGGCTATACCAGCGCCAGCGGAACGGCGCTGTCGGTCGCATTTGCCAACTTGCTGGGCGTCGACGCGCCCGTTCGCGAAGTGATAATTTGAAAATATTTCGCTTTCCCTGCATTTTGATTTGCCAGTTCGCCCAGATGTTTGTATAATCTTTTTCTGTTCGGGAAGCATACGAACAAAATGCAGATTCGATGGTGGCTGTAGCTCAGTTGGTAGAGTCCAGGATTGTGATTCCTGTTGTCGTGGGTTCGAGCCCCATCAGCCACCCCATCGTTTTAGCATGCCGACTAAGCCGCCTAGAGCGGCTTTTTTGTTTTCAGGTGCGTTGTCGTCGTGCGTGTGACGCATAAGTCAGGGCGGACCGCATCACAACGACGGCGATGTGGTCAGGGGGCACATGCGATACACGTCACATTGACGCCGCCAAAATGCCGGTAGTTATCACGGACATCGCCTTGCGCCTGCTCCTTCGACAGTTTCTCGGCTGTCCATTGCGCGGTGGTCGTCGACGACACCGGCCCGGGAACCCAAGCGCCGATACCCACAAACTCTCCCAGAAACCCAACCTCGCCAAGGTTCAGAACGAAGGTCTGCGTCAGGAGGCTCTCGTCCATACGACGCTTGAGTTCTTGTCCTCCGAGTAATTTCGGACCATGGTATGCGTTGCGTCGCTTTGTAACATTCCGACGACAGTGGAACGAGCAACCTCATTGTGAACGTTGCCCATGCGAAAAAGACTCTTCGGGACCGTAAACATCGAAATATTCGATCTATCAATTAGTATTAATCGAGTTTTTCTTTATATCGTGCGCCCATATAATTTTTTGGTGGACACGTTCCACGCCCCCTTTTCACTACATGGAGTAGCACAATGCGTCGTTACGAAACAGATAGCCCTCAAGCAGCCGGCCGCATTCTCGCCCTGGCGATGGTGGTCGATGGCAATCTGGCGCAAAGCGAACTTGCCGCCCTCGACAGCAGCAAGATCCTGCAACACATCGACCTGGACCAGCCCGGCTTCAAAGCCTTGCTGCAAGAGCTTTGCCAGGACATGCTGACCTCGGCATTCCACGGCGAGGTACGCATCGATGGCGCCATGCTCGACGGCTTGCTCGACGAGATCCGCCATCCGGATTTGCGCCGTCAACTGCTGCAGGCCATGTGGCGCATCGCCGACGCCGATGGCTGGCTGGCCGATGCCGAAGCGGTGCTGCTGGCGCGCGCCAGTACCTTGTGGTGCGCCGAGACCAACTTCAGCGGACGCGTGCTGGCGGCATGACACCGGCGGCTGGCGTTACGCCACCGGCCCGGCGTCGATCAGGCGCCGGTAGCCGGCAATGCCCTCCTCGACCGCATACCCGGCCTTGATCGACTCCACGGCCCGCGCACGCAGCGGCGCGAACTGCGCGGGCGTGCGCAAGGCCAGGCTGACGGCGCCGGCAATCGCGTCCGTATCGAAAAAATCGACCAGCAAGCCATTCTCGCCGTCGCGGATGATCTCCGTTACCGGCGCGGTGTCCGAGCCGATCACCAGGCAGCCGCAGGCCATCGCTTCGAGCATCGACCACGACAGCACAAACGGATACGTCAGGTACACATGCGCGGCCGAGACTTGCAGCAGGTCGCGGTAGCGCGCGTAGGCAATGCGGTCGAGGAAATGCACGCGATCGGGATCGATGGCGACCTCGGCCAGCATTTTGGCGCGCCAGGTCTGGCCGTCGGCCGGACGCGAACCGTAGCTCACGTCGGCGCCGCCGGCGAGCACGATGTCGCAGTCCGGGTTATCCGCCAGTATCCTGGGCAGCGCGCGCATGAACGTATGAAAGCCGCGGTACGGTTCGAGATTGCGCGACACATACGTCACCACCGGGTCGCCCGGACGCAGCACTTTGCCGTTCGGCAGCGTGAACGACGCATCGGGATTCGGGCTCAGGTAGGCGGTGTCGATCCCTTCGTGAATCAGCGCGATCTTGTCGTGGTAGGGCTTGGGGTGCAGGCTTTTCTGCCATTGCGTCGGCGCCACGGCGATATCGCACGCTTCCAGGTTGAGCAGCTGCAGCGCGTTCTTGGCGCGTACCCGCGCGCGGTCATCGATCGTGCTGGGAAACTCCGGATCGAAGCCGACATCGGCACTGTCCGTGTGATAGTAGAACTCGGAAAAATGCACCAGCCGCGCATCCGGAAACGCTTCGCGCACGAACATGGTGTCGCCCCAGCCCGGATGGGCGATGATCACATCCGGCACGAAGCCCTTCTCTTTCATCGCCAGCAAGACACGCAGGCAAGCCTGGCCATGCAGGATGCCGGCCTCGAAGGGCCGCGCGTAGTGGTGGGTTTCCTTGGCAGCGCCGCGGTGCAGCTTGTAGGTCAGCGTGCGCACGTCCGGCAAGCCGGGGCAGCCATCCTTGCCGATCGCCAGCACGTCGTACGCCGGGTCGCGCGCCAGGTGCGACGCGATGCGCTTGAACTGGCCGGGAAAGTTTTGATGAATGAACAGAATGCGGCGCGCGCGCGGCGCGCCGGATTGTAAAGGCTGGACTGGTGTGGGTGTCATAGGTCGGGTGGTGCGCTCGCCTGCGTGATGGAGATCGAGCATCTTACCAGCCGGGACCGGTCCGAAAACTCGCCAATATGCTCATCGTTCGCGCGCCGCTTCGGACACCGCTTTTTGTACAGGAGAAAGCAGATATTCCAGCACCGTGCGTTGGCCCTGGTTAATCTCCGCCATGACTTGCATGCCCGGGGTAATCCGCAGCACCGTGCCCTGCGGGTCCTTCAGGCTTTGCTGGTCGAGCCGGATGCGCGCCTTGTAGCTGGCCATGGCGGGCACAGGAGCGCCTTCCTGCACCTCGGCGCCGCCCTGCCGGGCCGGCTCGCTGGCGTCGGCGCTGACGTGCACCACTTCGCCCTTGAGCATGCCGAAGCGCTGGAAGGGATAGGCCGACAACTTGATCTGCGCGCGCTGGCCGACCCGCACGAAACCCACGTCCTCATTCTTGATGTTAATGTCGGCAAACAGCTGTTCGCCCTCCGGCACCAGGGTCAGCACCACCGAGCCGGGCTGCACCACGGCGCCGACCGTGGTCGTGGCCAGGTCCTTGATCACGCCATCCTGCGGCGCGCGCAATTCCATCTGGCCTTCGCGGTAGCTGGTCTTGTCCAGGTTCGGCTGCAACTGGCCGATGCGGGCCCGGATCGCCGCCAGTTCCTTTTCCAGCTCGCTGGTGTAGCTGCTGTGCAGCTGGCTGACCTTTTGCTCCTGGGCCGAGATGGTGGCGCCGAGCGCGGCCACGGTGGACTTTTGCGCGTCCAGGTCCCTGGCCTTTTCGGTCGCTTCGCGCTGCTTGTCGGCGCTGCGCAGCGCCGGCACGTAGCCGTCCGCCGACAACTCCGAAAAGCTTTTCGCCGCGGCCTGGTACGACGGCAGGGTCTGCTCCAGCTTGGCCAGGGTTTCGCGGGCGCTGCGCATTTCGTGCGCCGCTTTCACCAGCAGCGCTTTCTCGTGTTCCAGGCTGTCGGCGAAGGCCTTGCGGCGCGCGGCGTATTCGGCGTGCACCTGCGCATACAGGCGCATATCGTCGCCGGCCCTGGGCAGCATGGCCTTGCCGCTCAACTCGGCCTCGATGCGGCGCGTCTGCATCTGCTGCGCCGCCAGGTCGTTGGCAATGCCGCTCTTGTCGGCGCTGGCCAGGGTGGTGTCGAGGCGCGCGAGCACCTGTCCGGCCTTGACCTTGTCGCCTTCGCGCACCAGCAATTGCTTGACGACGCCGGCCTCGGCCGGCTGCACGATCTTGACCAGCGTTTGCGGAACCAGCTTGCCGTCGGCGCTGGCGATGATGTCGAGCTTGCCGAAGGCGGCCCAGGCAATCAGCACCAGCACCAGCACCGAGACGATCCACAAGACGATGCGGCGGCTCCGGTCCGGGGCGTTGACCTGGATCAGGCCGAGCGGATCGTGCCAGCGGCTCGGCACCCGCAGCGCGATGACCTGGGCGCTCGGACGCGCGCCGTCAGGCTTGGCCAGCGACGGGCCCATCGGGGAAGTTGTGTCAGTCATGGGATCCTCAGGCTGCGGGATGACGCGCATCGGCGGCAGCGGTAGTGTTGTTCAGTGCGCTCGCAAGCGCCACGCGCTGGGCGCCCTGGGCGCCGAGGCGGTAAATGGCGTCGACCTGCAAGCCCTTCGGCAAGCCGTGGGTGATGAACAGCATCGTGATCTTGCCGCGCAGCGCGTTGATGGTGTGCGCGAATTGCTCGGCGGTAGGACCGTCGAGGGCGCTGGTGGCCTCGTCGAACACCAGGATGGTCGGGCGCTTGAGCAGCGCGCGCGCAATGGCGATGCGTTGCCGCTGCCCGCCCGACAAGCCCGATCCGCGCTCGCCGATCTGGGTCTGGTAGCCTTGCGGCAGCGCTTCGATCGCGCCGTGAATTTCAGCCATCTTGCAGGCGGCGACGATCTGCTCGAAGCTGGCGTCGGGGCTGGCCATGTGCAGGTTGTCGTAGATGGTGCCGGAGAACAGCACGGTTTCCTGCGGCACGACCCCGAAGTGGCTGCGCAGCTCGTTGGCCGACAGGTAGCGGATATCGACCCCGTCGATGACGATGCGCCCCGCGCTCGGCTGGTAAAACCCCTGCAGCAGCTTGGCCAGGGTGCTCTTGCCGCAGCCCGACGGCCCCATGATGCCGATGGTCTGGCCGGGCAGGATCGACAGGGACAGATTTTCATAGACCAGCGGCAGGTGCTCGGCGTACTTGAACGCCAGCCCATCGATCTGTACCTGGCCCTTGCGGCTGCCGTCGCGCGACGGAATCACGGAATACGGCTCGGTGGGCGCGTTCATCAGGTCGCCCAGGCGCGCGACCGACAGGCTGGCCTGCTGAAACTGCTGCCACAAGCCCACCAGGCGCATCATCGGCTGCGACAGGCGGCCCGAAAACATCTGGAACGCCACCAGCATGCCGATCGTGAAGTGGGTGTCGTGCATGACGGTGTAGGCGCCGATCGCGAGGATCAACAAACTCATCAGTTGCTCGAGCAGATTGGCGGACGAGTTGTAGGTATTGGCCAGCTGTTTCGTGGAAAAGCCCGCCGCCAGGTAACTGGCCAGGTAGCCGCTGTATTTACTGTTCAGTTGCGGCTCGAGCTGGAGCGATTTCACCGTTTCCATGCCGGCGATATATTCGGTCAGAAACGCCTGGTTGCGCGCGCCGAGCTGGAATTGCTCTTGCAGGCGGGTCTGGAACAGGGGCGCGACGATGGCGCTGAGCGCCACGATCACGCTGAGAATGGCCAGCACGAGCAAGGTCAGCGTGACGCTGTAATAGAACATGATCGCCACGAAGATCAGCAAGAACGGCAGGTCCAGCACCAGGGTCACGGCGGCGCCGGCGATAAATTCGCGGATCGTTTCGACGCCCTGCATGCGCGCGGCGATCACGCCGGTCGGGCGGTGCTGGAAATACATCGGCGGCAGCTTGAACAGGCGCTCGAAGACGGTCGCGCCGAGCACGGCATCGACCCGGTTGCCGGTGTGCAGTACCAGATATTGCCTGACCCACGACAGGGCCGCCGAAAACAGCACGAACACCGCCATGCCGATGGCAATGACGATCAGGGTGCTCTGGGTGTGGTGCACCACGACCTTGTCGATGATCGCCTGGGTAAACAGCGGGGTGGCGAGGGCGATCAGCTGGATCACCAGCGAGGCCAGCAGCACTTCGCGCCACAGCTGCTTGTGCTTCATCAATTCCGGAATGAACCAGCGAAAGCCGAACCGGCGCGACTTCAGGGCGTCCGCTTCGCTGTCCGGATCGGCGCCGCCCTCGTCGCGCGGAGCGATGCGCGTCACCTGGCCCAGGTAGCGCACGGCCAAGTCGGCCATGCTCATTTGCTTGGGAGCGGGGTCGCCTGCTTCGACGATCAGCACGCTGGCGCCGTCGGCCTGCAGGATCAGGGCCGGCATGGCGCCGGCGCCACTGTCGTCGCCGGGCGGCGCTTGCAGCCATGCAACGAGCGGAAAAGCTTCGTGCTGCAGCTTGCCCGTCTTTACTTTGCGCAGCGTCGCATCGAAGCCATACACGCCCGCGGCCTGCGTCAATGACGCGACCGTATGCGGGGCGGCCAGCTGTTGCTGTGCAAGTTCGAGGGAAAAAGGCTGTCGGTGGAGCGCGCAAATACCTTGCAACGCCCAGAAAAAGGCGTCTGCCTGTATTTCTTTGTGGTTCATAAAAAACTGCGCTTCCGAGTGAGCTGCCGAGGCAGAAATAATGACAAATCTGGCCCGGAACGATACCCGCAAATTGAGTCAAATTCAATTTTTATAGAAAATTAATATTTCCAATAAGTAGTTATTGAAAAAATGCACTATTACTTATGGAAAATAGTTCGGCGATGTGATTTGGGCATCACGCAGGCGCTGGACATGCTGCGCTACAGCGCGTCGATGAGCCGCCAGCGGCACCGGGCGGCGGCCGCTCGACTACAATACCGAACGTGCCGTCCGGCGCATGTCCACTTGAGAGGCCCACACGCATGAGTTACGACCTGATGGTTTTCGCCCCGGAAGCCGCGCCCAGGAAGCGCGAGGCTTTCCTGGCCTGGTATGACGAACAAGCCGAATGGGGTGAAGGCCATTCCTACGCCGACCCCGCGGTCGCCAGCCCGGCGCTGCAAGCGTTCTACGCCGAGATCGTGCAAACCTTCCCGGCCGTGGCGCTCGAAGACCTGGCCGGCGAGGATGAGGAAAGTTCCGGCACCGACTACACCATCGGCAAGTCGCTCATCTACATCACCTTTTCGTGGGACCAGATCGACGAAGCGCACGCCACCGTCACCCGGCTCGCCGCCAGACACGGCGTGGGCTTTTTCGACGTCAGTTCCGATATCGCCGAAACCTGGCTGCCGGACGGCAAGGGCGACCTGTATATCGCCCATTCCGACTGAGCTTGCAGCACCTTGCCGGCATCTGCTGGCCGCATGAGGCCACGGTCGGACACATCACGGTGGCGACCAGCCAGCTGTCAGGGCATTTTCCTGCCGATCAAGGCGACGACGCGCTGGTTGCCTGCGTGCTGGTCGCGGCCGGCAAATACCGCAACGGCGCCGCGCGCCACTGGTGCCGCACGCACCAGACATACTGGGGAGTGAAGGCGGACCTGGCCGCGCTGGCGCACGGCGGCCAGCGCCGCTGCGCCCGCCATGCGGAGAAAATGGGCTACGCCCTGCATCCGCCCGTGATCGACCTGGCGGCCTGCGCCAGCGTGACGATCTCCCGTGCCCCGGGCGGCGCCATGGAGGTGGCCACCCTGCCCGCCGGAGCGCAGGCAACCCCGTCCGGGCGCTGCGCGGCAGTGGCGATTTGCACGAGCGATCGCGCACTGTTTCCCGGTACCGGCATCGTCCAGGTCAACATCACCCCGCCCGCCCTGCTGGCCTACACGCAGGCGGCATCGGGCGGACAGGCGCCCGGCTGCGTCGACTGTGCGCGCTGCGGCCATCCGCACCTGGACCTGGGCAGTTTTGCGCAAACGCCACACCGGCGCCACTATTGCGGCAACTGCGGCACCGACAGCACCCACAGCCCGGCGCCCATGGTCTCTTCGCCCCTGCATGCACTCGCCATCCGTTTCGCCGGCCTGCTGACGTTCGCGTAAGGACCCGCGTTCGGTACGCAAATGTCGAGCATGCATTTTCTCTGCGTGCTATAAATTCAATACAGTAACCAGGAGAACAACATGGACGATGCAGAACGCCGTCACGAAGAACGTCGCCAGGACCTCGAAACCGCAGCGCAATTGCACGAAGCCATTGCATTGCAGCGCGCCTTCGGCAGCGATGCCGCCCAGCGCTTTCTCAAACTGCGCGGCATTGGCGATGAAGTCGCCCAGGATGCGCTGATCGAAAGCTACGACCGCCGCCAGGCCGCACGCCGCTTGCGCGCCGCCGCCGTCAGCTAGCCTGCTCCACCGGCAGGCCGTACGCAATTGTCGCCAGGTGACTGCCACCGGCATGCCCGCGACCACCTGATTGATCCGAGGCGGCCCAGCCCCGCGCAGCCGCCGCGGACGCACCAGCTTGCGCTGGCAAAGGGCAGACATGGGTGTGATGTTATTATTCCCTCAACATCCATTCCCCGCCCCTCCCATGAAATTTCTTTTCGGTGTCGCCGTCATCCTTCTGCTGTCCGCCTGTTCGCAAAACGTCGGAAAAAGTGCCGACAGCACGCAACAGCTTTCACGCAAGGCCGCCGATGCGGCGCTCGACACGCCAGCGGCCAGACGTTACATCGCCACGCGGCACAAGCTGCTGCTCGAAGCACCCGAGGCCGATCTGGACAAGCATTTCGACGCCATCCAGGCGGCCTGCGTCAAGCTCGCCTGCGTGGTGCTCAGGGCCGACCAGAACCGGGGCGGCGGCCCGTACAGCCCGGCCCAGGCCACGCTGACCGCGCGGATTGCCCCGCACGCGTTCGACGGCTTTCTCGCCATCTTGCTCAAACACGGCAAGCTGCGGCAGCACCAGCGCGAAAGTGAAGACCTGACCAGCGAAGTGATCGATGTCGATGCCCGGATCGCCAACCTGACGGCACTGAAAACACGCATCCTGGACCTGCTCGCCAAACGCTCGGGCAACCTGGAGGAAGTGCTTGCCGCCGAAAAGCAGCTTTCCTCCATCCAGGCTGAGCTCGACAGCATTCAGGGCAAGCGCAAGGCGCTGGCCGGACAGACCGAGACCACCCGCGTCGAAGTGACCCTGGTGCCCCAGTCGCTGGCCGCCGCCGACAGCTGGGCCGCGCCGGTGGTGGAAGCGGCCGGCGAATCGGGGCGCGTGCTCATGTCGAGCCTCGCTACCCTGATTACCGTGACCGTCGCTGTGCTGCCATGGCTGCTGGTCGGCTTGCCTCTGTTCCTGTGGCTTCGCAAACTCTACCGCAAGCGCAAGGCCCGCCGCGCTCAAGCGGCGATATAAAACCCGCGGTCCGAGCGCATCCCGAGGCGCTCGAGCACCTGGGCCGGTGCGATCCCCTCCTGCGTAAATTGCTGCTGCACGATTTCCTGGGCCACCGCCATCGCGGCGGCCGTCTTCCATTCGACCATGGTCACCACATTAAATTCCCCGGTGCCGCCATATTGCGTCAGTAGATGCTTCTGGCGCCAGCCGGGCAGGCGCTCGAACATCGCCTGGATCTGGCGCATCTGCGCCACGAAGGCCGTCAGCGACGCTGCCGGCACCACAAATTTATCGATGCGAAATACCCCGTCCGGCGGGTTCCTGACTGTGTTCCTTGCCATGCGAAATACTCCTTTGGAAGGGTTGCCGAATCCATGCAAGCCAGTCTAAAACATCAAGTTAAGTTGAAGTCAAGGAGTCTTCCGTGCCAGGCCAACTGAAGAAACTGCGCGACACCCTGGATGATTGCATCGGCTGCGGCTGCCTTTCGCTGGAGCGCTGCCGGCTGCGCAATCCGCACGACAAGCTGGCCAGCAAGGGGCCGGGGCCGCACCGCATCTGGATCGGCCGCAGCGCGCACGAGGACGATGCGCCCGGCTGAGCCAGTCCGAACGGGCAGCAGACCTTGATCGCGGCGTACCCGGCGCCTTGTCGTGGGAACGCCGCCGCACGCGCGCTGTCGAACCGATATAAAGGCAAACCACAAGGTGTTTTAAACAATGTTTTGATGCATAATGCATTGAACTATTCACAACTGTTCGTAGCGCTTCCACTATAATGCGCGTGTTGTTGGAATTGTTTTTTACTCAATTTCTCTGGAGACGGTCATTCAACCCACTCTGCCTGGCGCGCACGCAAGCGCCCTCGCCTACCGGCCCGATATCGATGGCATGCGTGCGCTGGCGGTCATCGCCGTCATCGTGTTCCATGCCTGGCCGACCTGGTTCGCCGGCGGCTTCGTGGGCGTCGACATTTTCTTCGTCATTTCCGGCTTCCTGATTACCTCGATCCTGATTTCGCAGCTCGACAAGGGCAAGTTCAGCATCGCCGACTTTTACGTGCGCCGCATCCGCCGCATTTTCCCGGCCCTGACCGTGGTCATGCTGGCCACCCTCGCCTTCGGCTGGGTGATCCTGCTGCGCGGCGAATTCCAGCAGATCGGCAAGCACGCCGTGGCCGGCACGCTGTTCGTGTCGAACCTGGTGCTGTGGAATGAAGCGGGCTACTTCGACAACGACGGCATCACCAAGCCGTTCCTGCACCTGTGGTCGCTCGGCGTCGAAGAACAGTTCTACATCCTGTGGCCGCTGATCCTGTGGCTGGTGTTCTCGCGCAAGCTGCGCTTCCTGTGGGTCGCCGGCGTGATCTTCGTGATCTCGATGAGCGCCAACCTGCTGCTGGTGAGCGACCATCCGGTGGCCGCGTTTTTCTCGCCGCTCACGCGCTTCTGGGAACTGATGGCCGGCGGCGTGGTCGCCTACCTGCACCTGCATCACCCGCAGCGCTTCGAGCGGCACGGCACGGCGCTGTCGCTGGGCGGCGCGCTGCTGCTGGGCCTGGCCTTCTGGCTGACCAATGCGCAGTCGGTGTTTCCCGGCTGGTGGGCCATGCTGCCGGTCGGCGGCGCCTGCATGCTGATCCTGGCCGGCAAGAACGCCCTGCTCAACCGCCTGGTGCTGGGACGGCGCCTGCCCGTTGCGATCGGGCTGATCAGCTATCCGCTGTACCTGTGGCACTGGCCGCTGCTCTCTTACGGCCACATCATCTACGGCCAGAAGCCGCCGCTCGACGTCAAGCTGGTGCTGGTGGGCGCCGGCTTCGTGCTCGCTTACCTGACCTGGCGCCTGGTCGAAATCCCGCTGCGCGAGCGGCGCGAGCGCAGCCGCGTGACCTGGTCGCTCGGCCTGGGCATGGTCGCCATTGCCGTGCTCGGCCTGACGATCGGCACCAGCCTGCTGCGCGAACGCATCGATACCCATGGCGCCGAGCCCTACCTGGCGGCCCTGAACGACAGCCAGTTCCCCGGCCCGACCCTGGCGCCGATGCGCTACGACGGCGTGGTGTTCCAGAAAGCCGCCAGCCGCGGTCCGGGCCTGACCGTGTTCCTGGGCGACTCCGTGGTGCAGCAGTACAGCCCGCGCATCGAACACGTCGTGGCCGGCGATCCGGCGCGTTTCAGCAGCGTCATCTTCGCCACGGCCGGCGGCTGTCCGCCGATCGAGCACACGGTGCGCCTGCCGCAGTTCCGCTTCCCGCTGTGTCCCAAGACGGTCAAGGCGGCCTACGCGCTGGCCAACAGCCCGGAAGTCGACACCGTGGTGCTGGGGGCGGCCTGGTACGGCTACTTCAACATCGGCCAGCACGAATTGCTGTATGAAAAAGGCGCGATCAAAAAAACCTTCCCGGCGGCCGATGCGCAGGAACTGGCCTACGCGTCGCTGCGCGCCAGCATCGCCAACTTGCGCAAGAACGGCAAGCGCGTGTTCCTGGTGCTGCAGCCGCCGTCCGGTTCCGCCTTCGATCCGCAGTCGATGTATACCGGCTCGCGTTTCGGCGCCATCGCCCCGGTGCCGAAGGTGCCCGCGTTCGACCTGGCCGACTACCGCCAGCGCAACGCCGCGCCGCTGGCCCGCCTGACCGCGATTGCCGCCGACACCGGCGCCATCGTCATCGAACCGGCCCGGTTCATGTGCAAGGGCAATGTCTGCCCGGTGCTCGACGAAACCGGCTCGCCGCTGTACACGGACACCATCCACATGCGTCCCGCCTACAGCCGGCGCGCCGCCAGCTTCCTCGATCCGGCCATCGTGCGCGCTCCGGCGGGCGCCAGCGCGGTCACGCAGCCGCTGCCGACGGCCCTGGTCAAGACCCAACCGGCGGGCTGATCCCCCGCTCAGCCTTCGCCGGCGGCGCCCGACACGGCGCGACCGGCCATCTGCACGCGCCAGCCCAGCAGGCGCCACGCGGCCCAGGCCGACAGCACGGCGCCCAGCATCAGCACCAGGCGCGTATCGACCAGGGTCAGCACCGAGCCGACCAGCGCCATGACGATATTGGCCAGGCAAAACGTAGTCGACAGCAAACCCATCACCGCGCCCTGCCCCAGGGCGCCGAAACGCTCCGCGCACCAGCCCGGCACGATGGCGTTATAAAACGCATTCGGAATGCCGAACAGCACAATCGCCACCAATCCCAGCCACACATTGCCCAGCGCCAGCGCGGCGATGGCGGCGGCGCCGCCGAACGCGCTCCAGGCCGCCCGCTGCAGCGGCGCGATGCGGCTCGGACGACCGGCGAACACGGCCGTAAACGTCATCACCGCGCACAAACCGGCCGTGATCCAGGCGATGCCGGGCGCGCCGTAGCCGGGAAATTCCACCAGCCAGAGGGGATAAAATTCGTAAAACGCCGTCACGCCGCAGGTATAGGCGAACTGGACGATGAACAGCTTGCGCAGGTCGGCGTGGCGCAGCAGGTGAAACGCGTGCTGGTGGCGCGCCACGTACCACCACGAGGTGGTGGCCAGCGAGGCCGTCTCGCGCGGCAGCACCGCCGCCACCAGCGCCGTGGTCAGCACCAGCGCGCCGGCGGCGATCCAGAATGGCACGGCGATGCCCCACACCACGGTGGCGCCGGCCAGCAGCGGCCCGGCCAGCCAGCCCAGGTAGAACGCGCCGTTCAGCCACGACAGCGCGCGCACGCGCAGCTCGCCCTCGAGGCGGTCGGCCAGCATGGCGCGCACCACGGCGCCGTTGCCTTCCAGCAGGCCGGTACCGAAGCGGGCCAGGATAAACAGCGGATACGATTCGAGCAGCAGCGCCAGCGCCGTGAGCACATGGCCGAGGGCGGCGCCGAAGGTGGTCAGCATCAGCAGCGGACGGCGGCCGTAGCGGTCCGACAGCGGGCCGAGCAAGGTATTGCCGATCAGCAGGCCGAGCGGATTGATGGTCAGGGCCAGACCGAACAGCATCTTGGGCGGCAGCCCGAGGAAGGAATTGAGGCCGTTGCCGGCGCCCGAGGCGAACAGGGGCGGCAGGATCGGATACGGGAGCGCCGCGCCGATGGTCGAGAACAGCCCCAGCAAGCAGGCCGCGGCAATGAGGAGTTTGATGTGCATGCGCGCGAACATACATGCACGTCAGAAATAAGTAAACGGCAATGTTCATGTTTTGCCGCCAGCGCAGGCGCGCTGCCGCGGCGACCGGCCAGGGCGGGCTGGCCGGGTGGAACGGTGGCTAAGCGATCAGTCGAGCTTCCAGGCGTAGTCGACCTTGGTCCAGGTCTGGGCCGGGGCGCCATCCTTGGTGCCCGGCTTGAACTTGCACGCGCTGATCGACTTGATGGCGGCCTTGTCGAGATTCTTGAAGCCGCTGGTTTTTTCCAGCTTCGATTCGACCACCGAGCCGTCCGCGCCGACCAGGAAGGACATCGACACCGTGCCCTGTTCCTCGTTCATCAGCGACGCCTTGGGATACTCGGCCTTGCACTTGCCGGCATCGAAACTGGCCGGTACTTCGGCCGCCGCGGCGGCGCCGCACACCAGCAAGGCGCCAATCGCACTCATCAAACGCGTAGAGGTCAACATACAATTTCCCTGAAAATAAGGTACAACCGCGCGCCTGTATCACGTCGGCGCTAACGCTGCAGCTTGCGCTGCACCGGTCCGTCCGCCCTGCCCTGCCTTGTGCGGCCGGCCGGGAAGCGGATCAGAATTCTTCCCATTCATCGCTGCCGCTCGCGGCAGCCGCCTTCTTCGGCTTGGCGGGCGCTGCCGATGCAGCCGGCGCCGGACGCTTGAGGACCGGCTTGGCCACGCGCAGCGGCGCTGCCTTGGCCGGACGGGCCGGCGCCGCCGCCGCCAGCGCGGCAGGCGCGGCGACATGGGTTGCCTCGCCTTCGATCAGCTTGAAGATGCTGACCACGTGCGCCAGCTCGCTGGCCTGGTCCTGCAGGCTCTGGGCGGCGGCGGCGGCCTGTTCGACCAGGGCCGCGTTCTGCTGGGTCATGCTGTCCATCTCGATGATCGACATGTTCACCTGCTCGATGCCGGCGCTCTGTTCCTGGCTGGCGTTGGCGATCTCGCCCATGATGTCGGTGACGCGCTTGACGCTGGCGACGACTTCATCCATCGTCACGCCGGCCTGGCCGACCAGCTTGCTGCCGCGCTCGACCTTCTCGACCGAATCGCCGATCAGGGTCTTGATTTCTTTCGCCGCCGCCGCCGAACGCTGCGCCAGGTTGCGCACTTCCGAGGCCACGACCGCGAAGCCGCGGCCCTGTTCGCCGGCACGGGCCGCTTCCACCGCCGCGTTCAGCGCCAGGATGTTGGTCTGGAAGGCGATGCCATCGATCACGCCGATGATGTCGACAATCTTGTTGGCCGAGGCGTTGATCGAGCCCATCGTGTCGACCACTTGCGACACCACGTCGCCCCCCTTGCGGGCCACGTCCGAGGCGCTGGCGGCGAGCTGGTTCGCTTCGCGGGCATTGTCGGCGTTCTGTTTCACGGTCGAGGTCAGTTCTTCCATGGCCGAAGCGGTCTTTTCCAGGGCGCTCGCTTGCATTTCGGTACGCGAAGACAGGTCGATATTGCCGGCTGCGATTTCACGCGACGCGGTGCCGATGGTTTCGGTGCCGCCGCGCACCTGGCCGACGATGTCTTTCAGGCTGTTGCGCATTTCGCGCATTTCCATCAGCAGGCTGCCCTTCTCGGCGCCGCTGGTATCGATGCGGACCGACAGGTCGCCATGGGCGATGCTGCTGGCGATCCTGGCGGTGTAATCCGGTTCGCCGCCGAGCTGCTTGAGCAGGCCGCGGGTGATGAAGACGGCCGCGATACCGCCCAGCAAGATGGCGACGCCGCCCAGGATCAGCATGGTCATGCGGGCGTTTTCAAAACCGTTTTCGGCATCTTTCTGGGCTGAACTATTGAGCTTGTCTTCGAGGGCGGCGAGCTGTTCCAGCGCATCCATCCATTTTTTCTGGACCGGGCGGATTTCCTTGATCATCACGCGGGTCGCGTCTTCGGCCTTGTCGGCCATCCACAGGTCGGACGCCTTGGCCAGGGCCGGCATGGCCAGCGCTTCATGTTCCTTGATCTGGGCCAGCAAGCTCTTTTCCTCGGCCGAGGCGCCGCTGGCGAATTTCTCGCTCAGCTTCTTCTGGGCCGCATCGTACTTGGCGGTCTGTTCCTTGATGCGCTTCATTTCCGGTTCCATGTCGCCCGAGTCGGTCATCAGGGTCAGGATCCGCAGCGACACGATGCGCTCGCTGACATTGGTGCGCATGTCGATCACGAGACGGGTCACCACATTGTTGACGCCGACGACGTTATCCAGGCGGGCCTGGATCTGCGCCATGCTGATGATCCCGACGATGGTGACCGCGACCAGAAAAGACAGGACCAGGAGAAATCCAAGACCTAAACGGGTGCCGACCTTCATGTTGGATAAATTCATTTCGCGTCTTTTCTATGGAACGATTGATCGATTAGTCAGGGTCACCGCGCGTACTGTGCGGTCCTGCTGGGACCGGCTTGATGCTGTCTTTGAAGAAACGCCTGGCTATGTGCGTTCCATTTAGGATAAATCAAAACAGTGACTGCGCATGCAAAAAAGTTGATTTGAGAACGAATTGTTTCAGCGCAACAACAGCAGACGCGATGTTGCCGCAGATCACAAAACGGGCAAAAGATGAGGGGATTATAGAGGTATTTTTTGCTCTAGAGCAAGCAAAAATGCGTTTGCGCAATTGAAATATAGTTTCACGGATTGAAACTACGTAACGCGGGGAAAGACGGCGCGCATGCCCAGTCAAGGCCGGGCATGCGGTGGCGGAGAAAGTGAGGATGGCAGGCGTCGCTGCCAGGCGGGTGGAAGCGCGGTCAGGTCCAGCGGCCCCCCATGCGGCGCGGCGCCACGGCGCCCGACGCTACGGCGCCCGACGCTACGGCGCCCGACGTTACGACGCCCGACGCATCCCGGCCGCCGCTTCGAGCAGCAGATGCGGATCGGCCGCGGCCAGGCGTTTCGGGTCGGACATCACCTGGCGGAAGCTGCGCGCACCGCCCAGCCCGGCCATCAGCCCCAGCATATGGCGCGTGATGGTGTTCAGTTTCAAGCCGCGCGCCGCATGCTGCTCCAGCTGCGCCTGTATATAAGGAATCATCGCGGCCAGCACTTCCTCGCGCGTCTTGACCGGCGCCGTGTCGCCGTAAAAGCGCGCATCGTACTCGGCCATGACATACGGATTATGGTAGGCCTCGCGTCCCATCATCACGCCATCCACATGCGCCAGGTGCAGCGCGATCTCGTCGGACGTCTTGATGCCGCCGTTGATGATGATTTCCAGGTCCGGAAACTCGCGCTTGAGCTGGTACGCCACCTCGTACTTGAGCGGCGGAATTTCGCGGTTTTCCTTGGGCGACAAGCCCTTCAGGATCGCATTGCGCGCATGTACGATGAACGTGTTGCAGCCGGCCTCGGCGATGGTGCCGACGAAGTCGCGCACGAAACCGTATTCCTCGTTGCGGTCGATCCCGATGCGGTGCTTGACGGTGACGTCGATGGTCACGGCATCGCGCATGGCTTTCACGCAATCGGCCACCAGTTGCGGTTCTGCCATCAGGCAAGCGCCGAACGCGCCCTTCTGCACCCGCTCCGACGGGCAACCGCAGTTCAGGTTGATCTCGTCGTAGCCCCATTGCTGGCCCAGCTTGGCGCTGGTGGCCAGGTCGGCCGGATCGCTGCCGCCCAGCTGCAGGGCGACCGGATGCTCTTCTTCATTGAAGCGCAGATGGCGCTCGACATCGCCGTAGACCAGCGCGCCGGTGGTCACCATCTCGGTGTAGAGCCAGGTATGGCGCGTGATCTCGCGGTGGAACTTGCGGCAATGCCGGTCGGTCCAGTCCATCATGGGGGCGACACTTACTATCCTATTGTTTTTATTCGATTTTTTGTCTATCATTTTAGCTCTGTGCAGCAGTAAGTGCACACAAGGTGCACACGAGGTTGCTAATTTGTGCATAATCCGGGCATAACTAAACACACACAGATTGCACACACCATGGCAACATTTACAAAACTCCCTAGCGGGAAGTGGCGCGCGCAAGTACGAAAAGGCGGAATGTATCGCAATGAGACTTTCACGCTCAAGCGAGATGCAGAAACATGGGCACGCCAAGTCGAGCATCAGGCAGAACACATCGCAGCGACTGGCTATCAACCTGTCCCGGATGGCTATACAGTCGGAGACCTGATCGACGGCTATGCCCTTGAGTGTAGCACGGGCGGCAAGACGAAACAGGCCACTCATGCCATGCTGAAACGCGAACTTGGCAAAACGCCTTTAAAGCGCCTCAACAGCATCCACTTGCGTGACTTCATAGACAAGAGACTCAAGTCTGGTGCTGGCGGCGTCACCATTGCTGCCGACCTGTCGTTTTTTGGTGCAATTATCAAATGGGGCAAGCACTCCCGGCGGATGGACCTGCCAACTGATCTCGCCCTAAACGCTAGGCGCGATCTTTCAGCACGCAAAGTAGCAACCCGAAGCAACGAGCGCGAGCGTGAGCCTACGATTGACGAACTCGAAAAGCTCTATGCATTCTGGACATCCAACCAACGTCAGAAAATTCCAATGGCAACGCTTTGTGCATTCGCCCTTGCAACAGCAATGAGGCAAGACGAGATATGCTCGATCTTGCTGGAAGACGTAGACACTGCTAAGAAAACAGTCATAATCAGGGATCGGAAAGACCCAAAGAAAAAGGAAGGTAATCACCAGACTGTCCCCCTGCTCCCTCACGCATGGGCGCTGATAGAACCCTACGTATTAGGCGCACGCGCAGAAGGTCGAGTTTTCCCTTACCAAGCAACGAGTGTCAGCACAGCGTTTACAAGAGCCTGCGCTAAGCTGGATATCAAAGATTTGCATTTCCATGATCTACGACACAAGGCAACCAGCGACCTATTTCGTATAGGTCTGACTATCCCGCAAGTGGCTCTGCTGACGGGCCACAAGACTTGGACGCAGCTAAAGCGTTACACGCACACAAAAGCCGAAGATGTGCACGCGGCATTGGATACAATTACCAAAAACATGGCTGCTTGACATGGCGAAACACCGAGACCTCGAAGACCCGCTCGAATTTGAAACTTTTGCACGGGTCTACTTCAACATCTCCGATGAAACTGTCGATGCGTACCTTTTTAGGAACGGCATAACAGAAGACACCGCCCTTGGTATTCTGGAGCGGCTTAAAATGGCTCTAGCTTGGATCGAGCTTGAGGCGACTTCGCACTCGCAGTCGGTCATCGACACAATGAAATCGCTTGTGGCAGCGCATGAGATAGCCTCCCCTCCTCTCGGATTCATAACTACCGTTCCTATCTCGGGCCGCAGAGAAATTACCCAGTTCCAGACCGAGGAAGAGCAGTATGCAGCAGCAAAAGCTGTGGAGGCGAGATTTCAGCAGCTTTTCGAGCAAGCAATAAACCTGCACCGGCTGCAACCATCACTTGATGCTAGCGAAAAGTATAGGAAGGAGCAAAGCGCAAGGGCATCAACGCCGCGCAAACTAACCGAGGCTGAGTGTCGGCGGATCGCTAGGCAGTACTGCGATAGCAAGGCTGACGGCACCTCATGGGGCGTCGTCAAACGACTCGCCAACCAGTACAAAGTGAGCGCAACCACAATCCACAACGTCGTCAAGAAATACGACCCCAACAAAATTGACAAGTAGCCACGCTGATTTTCAATGTGCGCGCATGATGTTCTCCTACACTACAACCGGAGAACAAATGCAGTACAACATTGAACCCATCCCTTCAGCTTCCATTGCTGATCTAGCACGACTTGTGAACTGCATATCTGAAAGCGAGCTTGCAATACTCGCCGGTGTCAAACCCTCTACTCTTGAGTCCTGGCGAAAGCGCGGAAAGGGTCCAGCGTACGTGCTGTTCGGCTGCAACTACCTATACCCCATATTAGCAATACAGGACTATCTTGCCAACCTAACTAGAACGATGACGATAGTTAACCCACAATCCGTGATGCTATAAACAGAGAATGAATCATTTTAGTCGCTTTTACACACGTTTTAATGCAATTTAGCGCCTTAAATCTCATCACTCAATTTCACCAAGTACTTCCACAACCCGCGCCAATGCTCATTATAGATGAGAATTATTCTCATTTATGTTAAACAAATCTACGCCTCTTCTTCTATTGCGGGGAATATTGCAAAGAAACACTTGACAAAAAAGTATTTTTGTGCTATAATTGATGTAATTGAGTTATATCTACGTCACACCATAATTTATACATCTCAAGAAAAATGATAACACACAAAGGAAACCAATGTCAACAAAAAATATCGACATCTGTATCGCCCGTCTTCATGCCTTGTATCTGGAAGGTCTTCCATATCATGAGATTGCCGATGCGCTAACAAATGAGGGCTTTACCACTTTACGTGGCTGCAAATTTACTCAGCAGGTTGTGAACTCAATTATCAATAGATTTGTCAACGGCTGCACAGGTAGGTACACGGTGGCGTTCAAGCGCGCTGGGGCTGGAGCACAAGCATGAGCATGAGCATGAGCCAGGAATCGATTGCCCTGCTCACCGCTTATCACCTTGCCACTGGTGCCCCTCTTCCTCCCGATATTCCCCGTTGGGAAGGCAAGCACATTCATCTTTTCCTGAAGTTCAAGGAGTATTTCAGCAAATGACCCAGAACACTATCCTCAACACAGCCAGGAAGGCCCATACAAGCCGCTCAGGCGTCTATCTTGAAAGGGGCTATATCTACCTCACCCCTGCTCATTGGGCGGCCCTGCACGCCCTCTCAAGCGCCCTAAACCTCTCCGCTTCTGAATACTTAGCTCGCATCATCCCCACCGATCACGGTACAGCCGAAAAGGACTTAAATGACACAACCAGCACCAACCCTCGCAACCGCTAATCCTCCCGCATTATCCGACGCAGAGAAAAAGACCATTTCCCTCTACGTTGAGAATCTAAAATCACGCGGCTTTTGCAAGCTCGATGATTCAGCATCAAATCAAACCAAACTCTACAACCGCAATTCCCAGGCATCTTTCCACACATGTTTTTTGGAAAACGACTTTGACCGATGGTGTTACGCAAACAACAAGAACGCAACCTACCCCAGCAGTCGATACATTATGAAAACCCTCCGACATGTAGTGGGGCATAAATTCGATCCAAGAGGCGAAGAGTACTCAACTGCCCCGAATACACACCTAACCTACGTCAACACATATCGACGCTACAAGCCATCAAGCGACAGCGTGCCAGTTAGTCCATTATGGAATGAGTTTTGGGAGAGGTTTATTGCAAATCCAGTACAACGTCACCAAGCACTACAATGGCTAGCTCATTTGTTTCAAAAGCCATGGGAACGCCCATCCTGGCATCTCATGTGGCCCTCCTCACCAGGAATGGGGAAAGGCTATTTGTTCGGAAACATATTACACCCGCTGTTAACCCATACAGAAGTTATTAACTCTTACAGTAGATTAATGGATAAATTCTCAACAATGCTTGAAACATCCCTTATTGTACTGCTTGATGACTGCAAAACAACCAGTGACTCTACACAAACAAAACTTAAATCCATTCTATCAGAAGAGCGACAGCACGTAGAGCGCAAAACGTATCAAGGTTCAATGGTGAATTGCTACACTCGGTTCATTCTAGCGTCAAATGAAGTGAGGCCATTATATCTTGATTCGGATGAACGTAGATGGCTTGTTTTTGACCGTTTGGTTCATAGAGTGGATAGGACTGAAACTCAAGAATTCATCACCCGGTTTGATGCATGGCTACAATCCCCCGGGGCATTAGATTCTATATATCATTGGTTTGTGACCTATGACATTGCTGATTTCAACCACAAGAATCCGCCAGAATCAGATGCTTTGAAAGAAATGGTGGCTATGAGCATTAATGTTCACGAAGAATTTACAGCCAATTATATGCTGGATCATGCCGTATTCACACGCAAACAACTATTGGAAGCGTTTGATGAGGATGGTTTGTCTAAGCCGAAAGACTCTCACCTGCCTAATATCATGCTGGTACTCGGATACACCAAGGCACAATATCAGATCGACGGGAACAGGGCTACTTACTACTACCCGATAGGGTGGACTAAGGAGCAGGTTGAACAGCAAGTGCAAGGCCTGTGCAAGCCCTGTGCAAGGCCTGTGCAAGACATCAATAATGCCAATTTTCCATTTTAAATCAATAATTTAACTCAAAGTGCAAGGGGTGCAAGGCCTCGCACTAACTCTCTATTAATTACAAAGTAGTATCTTTTCGCTACTGAAGTTTCAAAGCCACCTCCAGTACAAAGCACCGATTGGTGCGTCTTTCCAATTCGCCTTACACACCATTTCATATCTCAGAAAGCTATTCCCATGTCCAAACCACAATCAGCCGAGCAAAAGGCGGCTACATCATTCCTCGCCGTAGGCGCAGTGCCATGTCAAACCTTTGCGCCTCACTATCCCGAGTACTACCCTGATAAATATGGCGAGACAGGAAAATGTCTACCAGACTTCTACATTTGCATTAATGGCAAACACGTATTCTTTGAATTCAAGGATGCTCCACTAAACCATAAGCAAAGCCGCAAGGCTTGCCGTAAGAGTCTTCAGGGTCAATACAAATGGCGCTTCGACCGCGACCCCGGCAATATGTCCCACGACAGTCTTAGCACTGCATTGTGGCGTGCAGAATGGTATATAGACTGTCTTAACCATGCTTATAATCACTCTCTTGTAAAGCACCTCATCATTCAGAAGCTATTAGGTCGAGAGTCTTACATTCTAGTATTCGAAGAAGAGCCATCATCAAAAGACGCAAAATACTATAACAGCAAGGGATTATTCTGGATCACGCTGGCCCAATTACCTAAATTTATTCACTGAGCGTCTAATGCGTAATACTTACTAAGCGAATCAGGGCTTTTGTTGAGTATTTCAGTAGCAGCTTCGTAAGAGCTATCGCTTGCGGATGCTCCTGTCGATCCGAACCTGCTTTTGTAGCCCCGCGTAGCCCTCATTAGTTCAATCTCTTTATCTAACAATGTGTTCGCAATCGACAATGATATAAGATACTCATCTCCAATCGCACGCCTCCATTTTCCATTTACTTTCTCACAAAGCATGTTCCCCTGCATATACGCCCCATAAGAATTCTTAGCCTTATATCTCACCCAGTATGTATTGGGTTTTAGCTTCTTCCAGCCCCTATCACCGAGATTAGCAACAAATAGCACATCAGGGTCTTTAAAGTTTAATCTTTCACTGTTCAGACATTCCTGCTCATCCTGATTAGGCATCATGTGCATCTTTGTTCTGATTTCATCACAGCCGGCAGCAGAGAAAAATATAACTAAGAAAAAAATAAGCTTCCAGCTCATTAACGTTTTCCTTTCAAGTCTTTTAAAATTGTGATTAATGCCGCTGGGGCAGATCAAGTTTTTCTAATTTTATTTCTGGATTTGGGGCAGAGCAACGATCCCATCTCGTCAAGGACACCGCGCCTTGATCGATGCTTCGTCAATATTCTTTTGCGAAAGAATCCGAGCAGCCCTGTCCATTTCGTTCTTACAGATTTTTGCACTGTCCGATGCTGCCGACCATTTTTCCCAACTTCTGGATGCTCCTTGAGTGTCTCCCATAGTCTTATAGGTTCCGGCTATTTTCTCGTTAAAACTCGCTACAGCTTCGTGGTTGGCAAAATCTTTTTTATCCTCACAGAATTTTTTAAGGAGCTGATCTTCACTCCATTCTTTCATTTCCTGATATTCCACTTTCAGACACTCGCCCGCCATTGATGAGGCAATCGGAAGTATGAGAAAAATGGCAAGCAGAAGTTTCATGTTAATCCCCTATTATATTAAGATTAGAACGATAAATTAAAGTAATAAACCAGCGTTCAGAATCATCATTCGATTCTTTTTTGAAACATTACTGAGGCCAAGAGAAATATGCCTGTAATCATAAGTATCAAATTACTAGGCTCTGGAACAACACTAACATCCCCATCGCGCACAGCCCAAGAATTAAATAAACTTCCATTATCTGCGGACGTGGTGCCTTGAAAACCAATCGACGTTAGAAAAACCCAAGCGTCTTCATTAGACGAGCCTTGACGCGGCGTACTGGTCCAATAGTTTGGTCCATCTGGCATATTGAATGGCCCCTTGTTTTTGAGTCCGTATCCACCTGGAAGAAAAACACCGTTTTCATATGCTGGGGTATTTGTGAGATTTACGAAATACATATAACCAAGCTCGGAAGTCGTGATCCCAAATCCAGATACAGCAGGGGTTGTCGTTGGGAGTCTCCAATCGGAGTATCCGCCGAATACAAGTTCATCGGCCCAAATTTTTGCCTGGGTCCAAGTCATCCGTCCGTAAGGATCGACCGAATTAGAAACCCTCCCAAAGCTGTCCACCAAACGCACTCCAGTGTAGCCAATTGTGCGAGCGTAATCCGTATCTTGTAACCATGTCAGATTTTTCACATCGTCATAGATTAGGCCGTTTCCCCTGTCGATTAACCCAGCTTTTGAAATTAGCGGCACAGTCATCAGGACTGCGAAAACTATCTTAAAGATATGGCTTGTCATTTTCTTCCTTTATTTTCAAGTCAATGAGGGTCATGAACCGTCGATCAGTCTAACACGCGGTGCGACGATTGTTGGATGCCTAATCTATCCCCCAATCGACATGATCCCACCTTAATTGCGCTTGGGGACGCAATCCGCCGCATACGCCAAAAAAAAGGTCTCAGTCAGGAACAACTTGCTTTGCTGGCTGGTGCCGACAGGAGCCACCTGGGAAGGCTTGAGAGGGGCGACAATGAAATTGCGGTTTTGCTGTTGGTCAGGATTGCGAAGGCCCTAAACATCTCCGTTGCCGAATTGATGCAGGAAGCGGCGCTGTAGTCTGGTCGCCCCGTCCCCGAAACACCCCTGAAACTACCCCGCATCAGTACAACAGATGGGGTAGCTCATCAGGGTGTACCGTGCCGAACCAAGCAAAATAAGCCAGTTACTTAGCTCAATAGGGTTGACAGTACGTGAGCCACCTTGTATTATTGAGCCACTTACCCAACTGAGCCGCTCAACATGAAAACTATCTACTACGGACGTATCAGCACTACCGAAGGGCAGACCAGCGCCAGCCAGTACGACGATGCAAAGAAGCAGGGCATCAACGCCAAGCACGTCCACATTGACGAAGGCATAAGCGGCTACCACGTGGCTCCTATGGACCGTACAGAGTGGAAGCGAGTAATGGATAAGCTATCTGATGGCGGTGTGCTGTATGTCCGCTGGCTTGACCGTATCTCACGCCGGTACGATGAACTGCACCGGGTCATGCAGCTATTGATGAGCATGGGCGTTAAGGTGGTCTGCACGTTGAACGGAATGACCTTTGACGGGACCGCCACTGACCCTATGCTCAAGGCCACCCGCGATGCCGTTCTGGCCTTCATGGCTGCTCAGGGCGAAGCCGATTATATAAATCGTCGGGAAATGCAGCGTCGTGGTATCGAAGTAGCTAAAGCAGCCGCTGATGGTAGGTATGTCGGTCGTGCTAAGGCACTGGACCCAGCCACAGTAAAGGCATGGCGTGCTGAGCATGGAAAATCCATTGCAGCCACAGCAGAACACTTTGAGGTCTCTGTTGCCACTGTGAAGAGGTACTGCGCATCCTAAAAACAGTATAAATCGTTTATACAGATATTTCGATTTGGCCCGGCAGGGGCAGCTCTCAGTATCGGTACATGGTTAAGGTCCACCCGTAAGTTTTGCCCAACTCAGCCATAGATACTTTTTCATGGAAAGTATTTGCCTAAACGAAATAGTGTATTTTAAAAAAAATAAAATCAAAATTTTTGCGCACACAAATTGCACACACCATCCAAGCAGCCCTTACAAATACTGATGTTTCGGTCCAGTCCATCATCGGCGCGACAGAGACTCTTCTGCTTCGGTAAGTGCTTGATTTCATACTATATTTCGTTTTTTTGCGCTTGTTTCGCTCCGTCACTCATGCTCGATATGCGGCATTGTGTTGTTTCCCGCGCGCTCAGGACGGAGAAATGACGGGTGGCGTTTATTGGAAAGAGGAACGGAAGCTGGATGGCTGATGTGCGCCGGACGGGCCACAAGTCGGCGAGCAAATCATTCCCGACAAATACCCATCGCGGCCGCGTGGGCGCGCCGCTTCGAGTCCGACATGGATGCGGCTACCTGCCAGGATGGCCGCAGGCTGAATTCTATTACATTCCGGGGTCCGACCGTCAGGCACCCGGAGGAAATCGGCAAGCGCACGCCCGGCGAACGTTTCGCGCCTGGCGCTGTCGAACATGATACCGATGGTGGCAAATTGCGACAGGCAAGGCATGCTCCCGGAAACAGGCATGGCAGAGCAGATGACAACTCCAGCCAAAGACGAGATCGACGCCAAGCTCGACGCCTCCGAGGCGCGGGTTGATGCGCGCCTGGCGAATTTCGATGTCAGCGTAAAGACTGGCTTCGCAGAGCTGCGCACTGCCTTTGCCGAACTGTGTGCCGACATGGCCAGGCAAATAGGGGAGTTGCGCGCTGAGATGGAAAAAATGCGCGCCGATATGCACAAAGACATGAAAAAGACTGTCAAGTGGGTCATCGGCTTTGGCCTTGCCAACATTGGCGCCATATTTGCGGTCTCAAGGATGGCGGAGAAACCGACGTCGCAAGCTGACGTGCGGCCGCCGCCCATCATCATCACCATTCCCCAGCCAGCCGCGCCGCCGGCAGCTCCCGCGCCTGCGCCCGCGAAGTAGCCGCTTCCCGAAGCAAGCGTCCCAAACGGGTTTTTACGCCCGTGGCTTGCCATCCAAGCCGGAGCGATTACTTCCCGGCCAGCCAGGCACGCTCCTGGTCAGGCCGCCGGCACCAGTCCCGCCGGCGCCCTTTGCGAGGGATACCAGCGCGCGCGCAATTGCATGAACGGGGTTTCCACGCAGCGAAACAGCAGCCAGCCGGCGAAGATGCTGACGGTAAACAGCAGCAGCACGGTCAGCGGCGCGTTGACATCGATCTTCATGTCGCGCAAACGCGGCGCGGCGACCATGAAGATCGGTTTGTGGATCAGGTAAATGGCGTACGACCACAGCGCCAGCTGGGTTGCGCCGGGCACGCGCACGCGGGCGAGCAGCGATGTCGGGCTGAGCGCCGCCATGACCAGCAGGGCGTAGCTGATGGCGACCAGCGAAAAGCCGAAGGTGGTCGAGAGCATCGTATCGGGCCATTCCTGTTTCACGCAATACAGCGTGGCGACGACGGCGGCCAGCCCGGCGGCCAGCAGCAGGTTGCCCTTTGCCAGTATCTTTTCGTACAGGGCGCCATGAAAGTTCTTGAGCATGGCGATGGCCACGCCCGGCAGCAATTCGTCGAAGCGGCACCAGGTGGAGTAATAGGTCTGCGCCGAAAAGGCGTCGTACTCGTGCAGCGCAAAGGCGCTGCCGCGCGCCAGCATGCCGGCGCCGATGGCGCCGGCGATGAGGCACCAGGCGACGGCGAGCGGCCGCTTGCAGCGCACGACCGCGAGCGTCATCAGGGGAAGTAGCAGATAAAATTGTTCTTCGATACACAAGGACCAGGAATGGGTAAACGTTTGCCCATAGGCCAGGCCGAAATTCTGCGTGAAGGTCAGGAATTGCCACAGCGGCGGGGTGCTCGAGCCGCCGAGCAAGCCCGGCAGCAGAAAATACAAGGCCAGCATGAAGTAATAATTCGGCAAGGTACGCAGCAGGCGCTTGGCGAAGAACGCCTTCAACGACAATGCTTCCTTGCGCGCGATCGCCGACAGGATCTGGTTGCCGATCAGATAGCCGCTGAGCACGAAAAACAGGTCCACCCCTGTCCAGCCGACGCTGCCCACCACGCCGAAGGTATCTTTTCCGCTGACAAAACCACCATAATGAGACATCAACACGAGCGCAATGGCGACGGCGCGCAGGGTATCCAGGCCGCTGGCGCGGATCAAAGCATTGTTCGGGGGCATACCATCATGGTGGGTTGAGTTGGGAAAGTGCGTGTGGCGCGCAGCGCGCCGTGCCGGAATGACAATGATAAGCCAACACGAACCGGCTGGCAGCACTTATTCGGAGGCGGACGGCAGGCGCCGCCCGCGACCGGCCAGCGTCCGCTATGCAGCCTGGCGCAGCGATAAACAGTGGCGCGCTTCGGTCCTGAAGGCGGGGCCGTCCATGTCCGCGCCCGGGTAGTCCGGCAGCCTCTCGATCATGCCCGCGAACTGGTCCAGCGCCGCGCTGGCCTGCTCCAGCAAGGCATTGAGCTCGCCCTGCGCGCCACCGGCCAGGAAGGCGGCCAGGGTCTGGTCGATCCGGCGTGCAGCCCGCAGTGCCGCCAGATAGTCGCGCCGCAGCCCCTCCTGTCCGGTGCGTGCGCCGAAATACGCCATCGCCGTCGCTTCGCAGTCGTCAAAGCGGGCCGGCGTGCCATCCCAGGCGGTCATCGTCCCATTCGCCATCCAGGTGGAAAGGACGTCGGCCATGCCGTTGAGCCGCTGGACCGCGAAGATGAAATAGTGGATGCGTCGAAGGTCATCCGATCCGATGGAAATCATGGTCTTTCTCCTCACAGGCGAAGGCTTAATGGGGGAACCTGGCAATGCATTCTTGCCACAGCTGCTGAAAGAGCAACAAGTTCTGCTCCATGCAGATGGTCGGATCCCGGACCATGGTGCACACCTGATCGCGCATGATCTCGAAGGTCTCGCTCGCAGCGGACAGGCAACTCATGCGCGTGGGTAAATTGGTCGGGTAGCGCGGGCCGTAGCTGTCGCCGCTTCCGCCACCGCCACCGCCGTCTCCGCCGCCGCCGCCGCCGGACGGAGCGCCATCGCCGGGCGTCCAGCCGGCGCCGCCGTAGGGGGCGCCGCCGCCACCACCGCCACCACCGCTGTCGCCGCCTCCGCTTCCGCCGCGCCCGGTGCAAATGGTCTGTTCATTCGGCGCGAGACGGCACTCCCAGCTCTTTTCCTGCCAGCCCACGATGGCAATCAGTTTTTTGTTGAGGGCATCGGGCGCCGAGGCCGCCGCCGCCATTCCCGCGGCAGTGGAGAGCGCCGCCGACGTGAGCTGCGCCTCCTTGGCGGGGGCCGCTGCCACCCGATTGTCAAGCGCCGGCGCCATGAGCATGCGCTGGCCCGAGGAACTGTCGATCGATACCAGGACACCAGCCTGATACACCGCCCGCTGCACCTGCCCATCGGAAAACTCGATCCGCTCAAGCCGCTGCTCGTCATCGTAGTGATAGCTGGCGGACCTGCCATCCGAATGGTAGATGTTGGAGAGCCGGCCCTCTTTATAGAAGTAATGCGTGCTCCGCTCATCTGCCAGCCTGGCAATCAGTCGCGTCCCCTTCATGACCAGTGTTTCCCCGCCCGCAACGATGGTGCGGACGACATCGGCAGTGCGCCGTGTCGTGGACGGTGGCTCGGCCGCGGCTGCGTGCGTAAGACAGACCATGGCGAACAACAAGACAGATGATTTAAGCAAACATTTCATGATAACTCTCCGCAAGATGAAAGAACCTCATCTTGGCGCGCGCTCAGCGGTCGGGGTTTATCCATTCTCAATCGGGTCATGCATTCACTAAGTCATTCATTACAAAGGGAAATATCGTTGCGGGAGGATGACTTCTCCCGGCAGGACCAAAATAATTCAAATTATTTCCGTACGGCACTTAATGACTTCAGAGAAATGGTCGTCTTGTACTTGGGAGAGCGCGACGCAACGCGACTCCGAAGTCCCCACCCCCTACACTGGAGTTTGATCATGCTGAGCCTTCACACCAACAACGCTGCCCTGTCCGCACAAAATTCGATCAACCGCACCCAGGGCAGCCTGTCGACCTCGATGACCCGCCTGTCGACCGGCTACCGCATCAATTCGTCGATGGACGACGCCGCCGGCCTGCAGATCGCCACCCGCCTGAAAGCACAAACCAGCGGCATGGCCGTTGCAATGCGCAACACCCAGAATTCGACCTCGATGCTGCAGACCGCTGAAGGCGCGCTCGACGAAGTGAGCAACATGCTGGTGCGCATGAAGGATCTGGCCACGCAAGCAGCCGACGCCTCCTCGACCGCAGCCGACAAGACCGCGATGCAGTCGGAATACGATGCCCTCGGTACCGAACTGAACAACGTGCTGACCAACACCTCCTTCGGCGGCGCCAAGCTGCTCGTCGGCGGCACCATCGCCTCGGCCATGACGTTCCAGATCGGTTCGAGCACCAGTGAAAAAATGACCGTGGACATGTCCACCAGCATGGGCACCCTGGTCACCGACGTCACCGCCACGACCGCCAACTACACCACCCCGAACTCGGTTGGCACCGAACTGACCGGCGCCGGCACCGCCTCGACCACCATCGACAAGCTCTCGACCGCGATCGCCTCGATCGGCACCGTGCGTTCGTCCCTGGGTGCCTCGGCCAACCGCCTCGAACACGTCTACAACAACCTGTCGAACATCAGCACCAACAGCAAGGCCGCAACCGGCCGCATCATGGACGTCGACTTCGCCAGCGAAAGCTCGAAAATGACCACCAACCAGA
>NZ_JAVCWM010000034.1:0-71225 GCF_030846495.1 Massilia scottii
TGATGCATCAATGCCAGCGCGCCGAAATACACCATTCCCAGCGCACAGGCCGTACTTGCCGGCGCGCGGCGAAACAGCGGAATCACTTTTTTCAGCGTTTCCGGAACCACCTTGTAGGTATCGGCAATCCAGGCAAGCAGCAGCACGTTCGCGAATCCGCAAAACAGCGCCAGGTAGAAGGCCTGCGATGGCCAAATCGCCGCCGGCCACAGCGTTCCAAGGCCTGTCAGGGACAGGAAAACCAGCTGATACACAATGGTCGGCACCTTGATCACATAGGTCCACAGCGCCTTGGCCGCTTTGAGCACCGTTTCGTAAAACACCACCAGGAAGCAGATCAGCGCAACGACCTTGATGAGATTGACCCAGGACATATAGCGCGACCACACCGGCGGCTCGCTCGCTTCCGTTTTGACGGCGCCTGCCGCCGTTTCCCGGAAGTCGCTCGGGCTGACATATTTGCCGGCGACTTCCTTTGCCATCCGTTCGCTCAGATAGCCATCTTTCTGCATCTGCTTGATCAGTTCGGTCTTGATATCGCCAGCCGTGCGCGGAGACGGGGCGCTTGCCGGAGCCTGATGAGGTTCAGCGGCGGGACCCTGGGCAAGAGCGCCCGCGCTCATGATCAGCATCCATCCAAGGAAGATAAGTCGCCACGCAATATTCATATTTTTTCGCCTGATGATATTAACAGGATGATAACGCATCCACTGCCGGTTGCGGCGCCGGGAAATCGCCTTTCGCCGCACCTCGCACGTTGAATTGCAAGCCTGCACCGGGATGATCGCGCCGAAAAATAGCGGCCTGAGCGGTTGAGAAGCATCAAATGGAGGCGAGAATCGACCGATACACTCGACTCTTGAAGCGGCCCGTTTGCACTGCGTGCAGGGCGGCATCAACCTTTCGCTGCCACCTTTTTGCGCAGCAATTTCAAGGAGAAACTCATGAAAACAATACTCTCAACCATCGCCGCGGCGAACGCCATGGCGTTCGCCATGGCCTTTGCCAGCGGCGCCGTCTCGGCCCAGCCGACCGTGAGCACCTCACAAGCCGGTACAGGCAACACGCTGTACGTGGACCAGACGGCGCCCGACTACGAATACTATGAACTGCGCGCCGCGATCAAGCAGACAGGCAATAACAATGTCGCCGGCGATCCGGCATCGAAAACGCCGGGCATTCTTCAGGTGCGCTCTTACGATGCCTATGCTGAAATTGTTCAGACCGGAAACAAAAACGCGGCGAGCATAGCGCAGGACAATATCCACCGCAGCGGTACGAACATCAAGCAACTCGGCAGCGACAACAAGGCTGTCGTGAAGCAGAAGAATTCCGGTGAAGTAGCCAATACGATCGAGCAAGTCGGTAACCGCAATGCGCTCAATGTCGATCAGCTCGGGTTATTCCCATTCAGCATCCGGGCCTACCAGACCGGCAATGACAACGACATCACGGCGAAACAGGTTAATTCGGGTTTTGGCGGGCCGCTGGTCGTACAGACCGGCAATTTGAACAAGGTCACGATCGACCAGGATAACGCCGTGTATTCGGGTGTCGAAGTGCAGCAGTTGGGCAATGCCAATAACGCCAGCGTCAGGCAGAAGGATTCCTACTTCACGCGCCAACAGTCCATTCTCCAGAAAGGAAATAACAACCTCGCCAGCAGCGACGAGCAAGGCCACGATAATGCCAGCCTGATTGTCCAGACCGGCAATCTTAATAAAGCCACTGTCGTCCAGCGTCTGGACTACAGCCAGTCGCTCGTCACCCAGACCGGTAACAGCAATATCGCGTCCGTCACGCAAAACGGCGGCAAGAACTACGACACGCCGAACATCGCGAAGATCGCCCAGAATGGGAATGGCTTCTACGCCAACATCATCCAATCCGGCAGCGCCAATCACACCAGCATCGTGCAGCACTAGCAGTCACCCGGGAGCCTGGCCTTGGCAGGTTCCCTGGTGCGAATGCCATTCCTACCCGGCCTGGTCCAGATTGCCCTTCACCTGCAACAGCAGGGCGAGCAGCATTTCCTGCTGCTCCCCGTTCATCCCCCGTACCGCCTGCGCGTTCAGCTTGCCCGCTTCGGCCTGGGCCGCCTGCTGGATGGCCCGGCCGGCATCGGTCAGCGACAGGCGCGTGTTGCGGCGGTCGGCCGCATCGGCTTCCCCATGCAGCAATCCGCGTTTGCGCAGCCCGGTGATCAGGCGCGCCACCTGTGCCTTGTCGCGTCCGCTGTGGCGCGCCAGCTCGCTCTGGGTCGAGCCCGGATGATGGCCGAAAAACGCCAGCACCTTCGCTTCCATATGCGTCAGCTCATGCTGGCCGTCGCGCAATGCCTGGAATTGCTGCGAGCGGTACTGATGCATGATCGAATGGATCAGCTCCAACACGGCATCTTGGCGTGCCTCAGTAGAATGGTTGACATTGTCATTCGATTCGGGGATGATAGTGGACATTGTCAACCAATTGAAAGATAAAGACATGAGTATAGACTCTCGCGTCAGCCGTGTGCAGCGTGTGCGCCACGAGCTCAAGATTCGCCAGGTCGAGGTGCTGAGCGTGCGCGCCATCGGCAGCCATTTCCGCAGCATTAGCTTCGGCGGCCCGGCGCTGCACGATTTCCATAGCGCCTCGTTCGACGACCACGTCAAGTTCATCCTTGGCGACGGTCCCGATGCGGCCAAACGCGACTACACCCCGCGCAGCTTCGATCCCGCCGCTGGCGAGCTGGTCATCGAATTCGCCTTGCATGGCGATGGCCCCTGCGCGGCCTGGGCAGCCCAGGCCGAGCCGGGCCAGCAGGTGATCATCGGCGGCCCCAAGGGCTCGCTCATCATTCCGGTCGATTACGAGTGGCATTTGCTGGTCGGCGACGAAACCGGCTTGCCGGCGATTTCGCGCCGTCTGGAGGAGCTGCCCGCCGGCGCCCGCGCGACCGTCATCGTGAAGGTGGACGATGCCGCCGACCGCCGCGCTTTTGCCGGCCAGGCCGAGGTCGACCTGCGCTGGGTCGCCAGCGATGCCGACCTGCTGGCCGCCGTGCAGGCCTGGACGCTGCCAGCCGGCGAGGGCTATGCCTGGTGCGCCGGCGAAGCCGCCACCATGGCCGCGGTGCGCCAGGAACTGGTCGGCGTCAAGGGCCTGGACAAGACTGCCATCCGCGCCGCCGCCTACTGGAAGCGCGGCGGCAGCGGGTTTCACGAAAACCTGGAGTAAGCCGCTGCGGCTTGCGCGTCGTCAACTGGGGCATCGAACCAGATGCCGTAGCGGTCGCCTTGCCACGACAGCAAGTAAAACAGATACGCCGTGGACAGCATGATCAAGCCGCCAGCGAGCGCCGCTTCGCTCACGAAGCCCAGCAGGCAAAACAGAAACCCGCTGGCGTGCGACACGGCTTCGATGCGTTTGGCGACGCGCCGGGTCGGGTGCATGTGCAGAAAGCTGAAACCGAACCAGCAGCGCAGCCACAGCGGCAGCGTGTGCCAGTCGAGCGCGTGTTTGTCGATCACGAATGTCTCCTCGGTCAGGGTCGACACCTCCACTTCAAGCACCGCCGCAAGACATTTGAGCGACTCCACACTGGCCTTGTGGCCGCTTTCGATGCGCTGGATCGTCCTGACGCTCAAGCCCGACATCTGGGCTAGCTGTTCTTGAGAAAGATGGCGGCTGAGACGAAGTTGTTTAAGAATCATCATGGTTCCCGAGGCTGGTGAACCATGAGTATCGACCGATTTGCGCCGTGTCGGTGACGAAAATCACCCGACAGCGGCCCGACAGTAGCCTCATTGGCGCTATTTCCCCGCGTTTTCCTGCCCCCGCAAGGCCTGCGCGACCGCCGCGACCGCGCGCGCGACATCGGCGTCGCCGGTCTGCCAATTGCATACCGATACCCGCATGCAGCGCTTGCCGCGCCAAGTAGTGTTACTGAACAGCGCCTCGCCGCTGGCCAGCACGGCGCTGGTGACCTCATCCGTCCAGCGGTCGTGATCGCCCTGGGTGGCGCCCGGCGTGCGATCGAGAAAACGTACCAACCCCTGATTGATCTGCGGTTCCCACATAAGTTCAACGCCGGGCAGGGCGGCAATGCCGGTCACGAGCGCATGCGCGGCCGCGCAACAGCGCTCGATCATGGCGTCGACGCCGCCGCGTCCGAGCTCGCGCAGGGCGGCATAGGCGGCCACGCCGCGCCCGCGCCGCGACCATTCCGGATTCCAGTCCGCCGGCTCGCGCACCTGATCGCTGTGGGCAACATAACTGGCTTCGTAAGACATGGCGCGCCGCTGCGCACCGGCATTGGCAACAAAGGCAAACCCGCTGTCGTAGGGTACGTTCAACCACTTGTGACCGTCGGTCGCCCAGGAATCGGCCTGCGCCACGCCGGCCAGCAGATGGCGGTAACGCGCGCTGGCGTTGGCCCACAGGCCGAAGGCGCCATCCACGTGCACCCAGGCGCCGTAGCGGTGCGCCAGGGGAATCAGCTCGGCGAAACGATCGTAGGCGCCGATGTTGAGGTCGCCCGCCTGCAGCAGCACGATGACCGCTGTGCCGGCGCTGTCGGCCAGCGCCTGTTGCAGCGTCGCCGCGTCGAGCTGGCCAGCCTGGTTGACGGGCAGGCCGGTCACGGCGCCCGTGCCCAGGCCCAGCAAGCGGGCCGCGCGCGTGATGCTGCCGTGGAACTGGTCGCCGCTCAGAATGCGGATCGGCGGCGCGCTGCACAGGCCATCGCGTTCCACATCCCATCCACGGCGCGCCAGCAGCGCATTGCGAGCCGCCGCCAGGGCGGTCGCGTGCGCCATCTGGCAGCCGCTGGTGATGGCGAAGCTGGCGTCGCGCGGCAAGCCGAGCAATTCCTTCAGCCAGGCGCCGCAGACCTCTTCAATCACGGTCACGGCCGGCGCGCAGGCATATGCGGCTGCGTTCTGGTCCCAGGCGCTGGTGAGCCAGTCGGCCGCCAGCGCGGCCGGCAAGGCACCGCCGATCACCCAGCCGAAGAAACGCCCGCCTGCGCTGCCAGTGATGCCGCCGGCCGAATCGGCGGCCAGCTCGTCGATCACTTGCGCGGCCGGCATGCCGCCATCGCCCAGCGGCTTGGACAGCCGTGCGCGCAGGTTGTCGAGGCTGGCGCGGGCGCCGACCGGTTGCTGTTCCAGATGATCCAGATGGGCCAGCGCGTGGCTCAGGGCACGTTCCAGTGCCGGGCGAAACGGGGAAAGGGTAGTCATGGCGATCCGCGGCGGCCTTATTCAGTTGTGTAGCCCCGAGCGTAAGGCCGGCGATCGGCGGGCGCAAACGATCTGTTGCCGCTGTCACGTTAGCTGAGCTAAAGTGACACATGCACATCCCGTTCCAGAGCTTCTATACATTCTTTGTGGTTTGCCGTGCCGGCAGCATGAAAGAGGCGGCGCGCGAATTGCATGTCAGCGCCGGCGCCATCAGCCAGCGCATGCGCGAGCTGGAACTGCGGCACGGTCAGCGCCTGTTCGAGCGCACCTGTGCCGGCGTCACGCCAACCGCGGCCGGCGCGGCCTTGTATGCCGATATCCGGGCCCCGTTTCAGCAGATCGAAACGGTCTCGCGCCGGAGCTTGGCGGATCACGCGACCCGGCAATTGGTGGTGAGCGTGATGCCGTCATTCGCTTCCGGCTGGTTATTGCCACGCCTGGGCGACTTTGCCAGCCGCCATCCGGACGTGTCGCTCTCGATCGACAGCGATGCGCGCGTGGTCGACCTGAAAAGTGACGCGGTCGATTTCGCCATCCGGCACGGCCTGGGAAGCTATCCCGGACTCGAATCGCGCTGGCTGATGTCGCCCGAAATGATCGTGGTCGGCGCGCCGGCGTTGCTGCGCCAGGGGCCGCCAATTCGCTGCCCTGCCGATTGCCTGGCCTACCCCCTGCTGCATGATGGCGAACGCCGCGATTGGACATTGTGGCTGCAGGCCCACGGCAGCGCATCGCCCAAGGCGCGGCGCGGCCTGTCGTTCAGCGACGAGCATTTGCTGGTGCGCGCCGCCACCGAAGGGCAGGGACTGGCGCTGGTGCGCGATATCTACGCCGGCGCCGACCTGGCGAAAGGTCATCTTTGCAAGGCGCTGGAGCAGCAATGGCCGACCCAGTTCGGCTATTACCTGGTCGGTCTGCCGGACAGCTTTGCCGCATCGGGCGCGCGCGCTTTCGTGGAATGGATCCAGGCCGAAGCCGCGCAATCGCGCGCGACGCCGGCGTTGCGGCGGTAGCGCTAACACCGTCAGCGTAGCGATCTCACCCCTGCCAAGCTCATCAATTACATGGCACAATCGCGCCCTCGGTGCTCACGGCACCCCATTCGCGTGAATCGTTCCCATGTCAGAACAACAAATCGTCATTGCCGGCGGCGGCGTCTCCGGCCTGTATTGCGCCATCCGCCTGGCCGAAGCCGGGCACCAGGTCCTGATCCTGGAAGCATCGTCCGACCGCTGGGGCGGGCGCATCGAAACCGAAGACATGGATGGTTTCATCGCCGAATACGGCCCGATGCGCTTCGAGCCGACCCTGCAGCCGCGCTTCGCCCAGCTGTGCGCCGAACTGGGGGTGGGGCTGGTCGATTTTTCCGGTCCCTCGGCCGATGAAATCAGCGTGCCCGACAGCCAGCTGCCGCCCGAAGAACAGGGCCTCAATTCGCTGCAACTGCTCAAGCGCGGCATCATGCTGGTGATGGGACGCGACCCCAGCGACCAGGCCTGGATCGACGGCCTGACCGAAGCGGACTATAACCGCCTGCGCCGCCATGCGCAGCTGCACGGCCATCCGCTGTGGGCCACCGGTTTCTGGAACGTGATGTCCGGCCACGGCATCCTGAGCCACCGCGCGCTGGTCAAGCTGCGCGACACCGGCACTTTCTATCACATGATTCCGGAAAACCTGAACGCGATCGAATGGATCATCTGGTGGCTGCGCGCGCTCAAAACCGTGGGCCAGAAGCTGGCCAGCATCGCCGGCGGTTCGGCCAAGCTGACCGACGGCCTGATGGCCAAGATCCACAGCCTGCCCAATATCACCCTGGCCGGCGGCCATACCCTGCTCGGTTTTCGTCCCACCGCGCTGGGCCAGGCGACCATGGAACTGGACGTGCGCACCAAGAACGACACCATCAAGCTGCAGGCGGCGCGCCTGATCCTGGCGCTGCCGCGCATGCCGCTGGTCAAGCTGGCGCAGCATCTGCCCGAACACATCGCGACCCATCTGGATGCCGTCAACGGTTTTCCGATGCTGAAGATTTTCTTCGTGAGCAACGCGCCCTGGTGGGATTACGACCAGCCGCCGCAGCAATACGCCAACTGCCTGCCGACCCGCGAAGTGCATTACTTCCGCCGTCAGCAGGGGCGCGATATGGACGGCCACGGCATGGTGCTGCTGTACATGGACCGCCCGTCGACCGAATTCTGGCGCCATTACCTGAGCGAGCCGGACAAGCACGACCGCGCCGAAGTCGACCAGGATGCGCGCATCGTCGACGCCTTTGCCCTGTTCGTCGCGCGCGACGTCAAGCGCCTGCTGGAAACGAACGAATCGCACCTCAAGCTGAACGACCACTCGAAGGCGGTGTTCCGCGACCAGACCCTGGACCAGGCCACGGCCTACATCAGGAATTCGATCATCACCTACGGCATCCGCGACTGGGCGCGCGCGCCGTACGGCGCCGCCAACCATGGCTGGCAGCCGGGCGTGCGCTCATGGAAAGTGATGGATGCGTTCAAGGCGTTCGATTTCGGCTGCGGCGCGAAGAACGTGCACATCGTCGGCGAAGCGTATTCCGATTACCAGGGTTTCGTGGAAGGGGCCCTGAACAGTTCCGAGCTGGCGCTGGAAGCGATCTTGCAGGGGCGCTGAAGCGCCAATCGCCGTCTAAAATTGCCATCCCGGCTACGTGCGCTTCCGAACGGACGGGCCCGCCTCATGCGGGCACAATGGCTTCATTCGATTGCAACGCGCCGGCCCCCAGCCGGTGCAGTTTCCGTTTAAGGCGCGGCCCAGAATGCCGCGCCGTCTTTTTGCGTCGCGCCTCGCAATGGCCGCCGTCCGCGCACGATCACGTTTCATCTCAAGGAATACCACCATGTCATTCAATCACGTCGTCGTCTGGCTCGACCAGGCCGAAGCACACGTTATCCATTTCACGCGCGATGCCGCCGAATCGGAAGTCATCAAGACCGCCTCCGTGCATTCGCAGCATAGAAAATCCGGCGTCGATGCCAGCATCGAATCGGAACAGAATCCCGATTACCTGAACGAGATCGCCGCCGCCATCGAAGCCGCTCAGGAAATCCTGATCGTCGGCCCTGGCCAGGAAAAGCTGGTTTTCATCAAGCACCTGGAAAAGCAGCACCCCGCCGTGGCTGCCAAAGTGGTCAGCGTCGAAACGGTCGACCATCCGAACGACGGCCAGCTGCTCGCCTACGCGCGCAAGTATTTTGTCAAAGAAGGCATCATGCATTAATTGATGCGTAAAAAAGCCGGGAGCGCCGTTAGCGGGCGCTCCCGGCTTTTTTTTGTCCGCGCAGCTTATGCGTGCGCCGCGTCGAGCTTGAACACCCGCACCACGTCGGCCAGCTGCGCCGCCTGGTTCTGCATCGACTGGGCCGCCGCGGCCGCCTGTTCCACCAGCGCCGCATTCTGCAAGGTCATTTCGTCGAGCTTGACGATGGCCTTGTCGACGCTGCCGATGTCCACGCTCTGCTCGCGCGTGGCGGACGAAATATCGTCCATGATCTGACTCACGCGCTGCACGCCCTCGACCACTTCGCGCATGGTGTTGCCGGCTTGCTCCACCAGCACCGTGCCGGTGCCGACCTTGGCCACCGAATCGTCGATCAGCAATTTGACTTCTTTCGCCGCCGCCGCCGAACGCTGCGCCAGATTGCGCACTTCGCTCGCCACGACCGCGAATCCGCGCCCCTGTTCGCCGGCCCGCGCCGCTTCCACGGCGGCATTGAGCGCCAGGATATTGGTCTGGAAGGCAATGCCATCGATCACCGAGATAATGTCGACGATCTTGCGCGACGAGGCATTGATCACGCCCATCGTCGTCACCACCCCATCGACCGCTTCGCCGCCGCGCACCGACACTTCGGATGCGGCCTGCACCAGTTTGCTGGCGCTGGCCGCGTACTCCGAATTGCGCTCGACCGAGCTGACCAGCTGGGCCATCGATGCGGCCACCTCGGCCAGCGCCGAGGCCTGGTGCTCGGTGCGGCTCGACAGGTCGATGTTGCCGGCTGCGATTTCGCTCGACGCCAGCGCCATCGATTCCGTCCCCATGCGCACTGTCGACACAATGCCGCTCAGGCTGTCGCGCATGGCCTTGATCGCGAACACCAGGCTTGACGGCACCGCGGCCTGCACATCGACCGCGTGCTGCAGTTCGCCCTGGGCAATGCGCTGCGCCACCTCGGTGGCGTAGGCCGGCTCGCCGCCGAGCTGCCTGAGCAGACCGCGCACGATCAGGAAGCCGACGCCGGTGCACACCAGCACGGACAGCATGCTCAGCGCGCCGATCCAGTACGTCGCGCTCGCTGCATGGCGGCCGGCGTCGGCGCTGGCCGCGCCGCTTTGCGCCTGCACTTTTTTCAGCAGCACGTCGATATCGGCCACGATCTGGCGCCGCAGCGGGCTGCATTCGTTGACCAGGAACTGGCCGAAGGCTTCCATCTCGGCCTTGGCGCGGTACTGGCGCGGGCGTTCGAGCTCTTTGGCCATCGCCAGCAGGCCGGCCTTGACCTTGACGAAATCGGCATCGCCGGCGAACGCCTTGTCGAGCTGTTCCAGTGCGCTTAGGTAAACCGCCTTCTGCTGGTCGACGATGTCGAGCTCCCTGGTTGCGGCGCCATTGTCGACGAAGATGAATGCATTGCGCGCGGCAATGCCGGTCTGGGCCAGCGCTGCGCGCGCCACGTACAGCGGGTCGAGTTTCTGGACGTTGACCGCGGTCAGGCCAACGACGGCGTTCTCGACCTTGTTCATTTGCACGACAGCAAAAATGGCCAGTATCAGCGTGATGGACAGCGTCAAGGCAAAGGCACTGTAGAGTTTGGTAGCAATTTTCATGGTGTGGATGGTGGCAAGGTCAAGCGGTCCGAAATCGAAGGCGTCGCTCAACCAGGCAACAGTGAGAGCACGCGAAAATTGATGAATCCGTTGATATGTTGAACTGCTGATTTCTATAAATCAACAAATATGTGACGATTGTGATGATTGTGTGGCGTCTTTACACGCAGTGCGGCCGTGTTCATTAACTTCGATAAATATTTATTTGTTGAAATTTAAGTGGCGCACTACACTGCATTTTTCTTCTCTGAAATTAACCATGTCTCGCCTTTCTGTAGCGACTTCCGATCCAGTCATGACCACCAGCGACGCCGCGCGTCTGCTGGGCGTGGCCACGAGTACGGTACAGCTGTGGATGGAAAGTGGAGCGATTGCGTCGTGGAAGACGCCGGGCGGGCACCGCCGTGCGTTGATGAGTTCGGTTCTGCGCATGACCCGCTCCGGCCGTCCTGCGGCCGCGTCGGGCAGCGCGCCGCTCGCGCCGGAATTTACCCTGCCGGCCGCGCCGCCGTATCCGGTGCCGGACCAGGAACAGCTGCGCCTGTCGGCGCTGGCGGCGCTGCAGCTGGTGCCGTCGCCCGCCGAGGAGCGCTTCGACCGCATCGTGCGCCTGGCCGCGCTGGTCGCCGATTGTCCGATCGCCCTGATCACCCTGCTGACGGCGCAGCGCCAGTGGTTCAAGGCGCGCGTTGGCCTCAAGGCGGCCGACACGCCGCGCGAATGGGCGTTCTGCACGCACGCCATCCTGCAGCGCGAACCGTTCATCGTCGAGGATGCCCTGCAGGACGCGCGCTTTCGCGACAATCCGCTGGTGACGGGCACCCCGGAGATCCGCTTTTACGCGGCGTTTCCTTTAATGAGCGTCAATCACCTGGCGCTGGGAACGCTGTGCGTGATCGACCGCGAGCCGCGCCGGCTCAAGAGCCGTGAGCTGCAGGGCCTGGAAGACCTGGCCAGCATGGCGACGCGCGAACTGAACACGCCCCCGCATTAGCCCGGGCCCGGTCCATCGAGCCGCGCAGCGGGCGGCGCGCCGGTGGGCACATAGCGCAGCAGGTAAATCGTCACGCCGGCGCCGATACAGAGCAGCAGCAGGGTCAGGCTGGTGCGCTGCAGGCGCAGCATCGAATACGCCAGCGAGGCCCACATCAGCACGAGAATGGTGATCTTGGCGCGGCGCGGAATGCCGCGTCCCTGCTCGAAATCGCTGAGATATTTCCCGAACACTTTGTTCCCCAGCAGCCAGGCGTGCATGCGGGTCGAACCGCGTGCAAAACAGGCCGAGGCGAGCAGCAGGAAGGGCGTGGTCGGCAACAATGGCAGGAAAATGCCGAGGATGCCCAGCAGCACGGCAAGGCAACCGATCGTGTTCAGCAGCAGTTTCATGGAAGTCCTTGGTGGCCGTGGAGGAGGGCGCCGCACGCGCCAGCCTGCCGCGCGCATCCTACCATGGTGGCCAGGGCCGCCGCCTCACGCCATCAGGAATACGGGCGGGTCGCCGTCATGCGTTCCCACAGCCGTTCGAGCAGTGCTTGCACAAAGCAGACGGCGCGGTTGACGACGGCCTTGTACGCCACCGCAAATGGTGCCGGCATGCGCGCCTGTGCGCGTGCCCGTGGGGCCGGCGCCCGCAGCGCGCCGGGCGCGGCCGCCACTTTGGCCGCCGCTTTCTGCGCCGAGCGCGACGGTTCTTTCTCGACGCTGCAATTGCAGCCGAGCAGGTGCATGGTGGCAACCAGGCGCTGCGCCGTGACGTGATCGAGCCGGCCGCGCAGGACCGCGTTCGGCGTGGCCAGCATGGAGGCCGCCTGTTCGGGCGTGCATTTAAGCAGCGGCACCAGCTTGCCCAGCATGGCCGCCGTGTTCACGTTTTTCTGGATGCTGGTGAGCACCACGCGAAAGCGCGCCGGACGGTACACCAGGCCGGCCTGGGTATCGATCACGGTCAGCGACAGCGCGCCCGCCCGGCGCAGCACGAAGGAAAGCACTTCGATATTCTTGTACGACAGGCTGATCACGCCGATGTCGCCCGTCAGGCAATCGATCAGCGGCGTGTCGGCCCACGGGCAGGCGGCCGCGCTGGCCCTGCTGTAGGCGCCGCTCGACGCGCACGGATACCTGGCCGTGATCGCTTCGTAAAACTGCAGCAGCCGGGCCGACGGCGCCAAGTCCATCGAGGTATGCGCGAGCGTGTTGGCAAACCCCCGGACAGACAGATTGTCGGAAGGCACTGGCGGGACCACCACTTTCAAGATGTAGCTCATCCGAAAATATTGATGCTTATGGGAAATGCGTAGTGTATGCCATTTGGACGCGTGCGCGGAAGACTCACGCAGCAGCGTGGCGCGATTGAGACAGAAAAGGGAAAAACGCCGGATCGGAATGATGCAGTTGGCAAGCTTGGCCGGCAATGTCGACCTCATGAATGCCCCGTTCCACCTCACCAGCCTCACCGCCCAGGCCATTGACAACCAGCGGGCGGCAACGATCGCCGACGTGGTCGCGCGCGACCCCTCGGTGCGCAGTACCGCGCCCAGCGGCGACGTGGCCGACTCCTTCTTCATCCGCGGCTTCGCCATCGGCGACAACAACATCGGCGAAATCGCCTTCGACGGCCTGTACGGCGTCGCCCCCAACTACCGCCTGCTGGCCGACTACGCCGAGCGGGTCGAAGTGCTCAAGGGCCCGGCGGCCATGATCTACGGCATGTCGCCCAACAGCGGCGTGGGCGGCAGCATCAACGTCGTGCCCAAGCGCGCCGGCGCCGACCTGACCCGCGTGCAGGCCGGCTACGCCAGTGCATCGCAAGCCGGTGCGCGCATCGACCTGGCGCGCCGCTTCGGCCCCGATCGCGCATTCGGCGCGCGCTTTAACGGCAGCCACCGCGGCGGCGACACCGCCATCGATACGCAGTCGCGCAAGAGCAGCCTGGGTGCGCTGGCGCTGGACTACCAGGGCGAACGCCTGCGCGCCACGCTCGACCTGATCGACCAGCGCGACGATGTCGACGCCCCATCGCGCCGGCCCTGGCTGGGCGCCGGCCTGGCTGTGCCGCGCGCGCCCGACGGCCGCACCAACCTGACCCAGCGCTGGGAATGGTACGACAGCCGCGAGCGTTCGGCCTTGCTGCGCGCCGACTACGAGGCGCACCGGCAGCTGACCCTGTTCGCCAGCGCCGGCACGGCCCGGAGCGACGTCGGACGGCTGTTCAACACGCCCTCGATTCTCAACGCCGCCGGCGACACCAGCGTCGTGCCGACCCGCGCCGTGTTCGACGTGCAGCGCAGTTCGGCCAGCGCCGGCCTGCGCGCGCGCCTGGCCGGCGGCGGCATCAAGCATCGTCTGACCTTGGAATGGAGCCGGTACGAGGACCGCCTGGCGATGGGCACCCGGGCCGGCCGCGCCTACGCGTCGAACCTGTACGCGCCGCGGGTTTTGCCGGCCCAGGACGTGGCAGCGCCGGCGGCGGTGACGAAGCGCTCGGCCAACCGCCTGGGCGGCGTGGCGCTGGCCGACATGCTCTCGATGTTCGACGAGCGCCTGCAGGTGATGCTGGGCGTGCGCCGCCAAACCATCCGTTCCGACACCGTCGGCGCGGCCACTGCGCGCTACGGCCGCAGCGCGCCTGATACCGCCGTCAACGGCGGCGAAGCATTCGCGCCGTACAAGGCCAGGCAGCAGGAGATCGGCGCGCGGGTCGACCATGGCAGCCTGGTGACCAGCGTGAGCCTGTTCCAGATCACCCGTCCGAGCGGCCAGCTCACCGCCAACCGCTACGCCGCCGATGGCGAACAGCGCAACCGCGGCATCGAAGTCAACGCCTACGGCAAGCTTGGCAAGGACGTGCGCCTGTTCGGCGGCGCCAGCTGGACCGACGCCAAGCTGGTCAAGACCAACAGCGCCGCCACGCTCGGCAAGACGGCGGTAGGCGTGCCGAAACTGCACATGACGATGAGCGGCGAGTGGGATGTGCCGCTGCTGGCCGGACTGACCCGGAACGGCGCGCTGCAGCACAGCGGCGCGCAATACGCCAACCAGGCCAACACCCAGCGCCTCGACGGCTGGACCACTGTCGACGTGGGCGCGCGCTACCGCACCACGGCGCCCGGCAAGCCGGTGGTGCTGCGCGCCGGCGTGCGCAATGCGGCGGGCAGGCATTACTGGGCCGGCGCGTCGACCTGGGGCACCCTGATCGCGGGCGCGCCGCGCAGCGTGGCGATATCGGCGGCGGTCGACTTCTGAGGCAGGGACCGGACAGGGCGTGAGGTCGGCTGGAGCACCACTCCCTGCAATCCTGCTCTTCATACAAACCGATCAATTTTCCTACAAACGAAACGGCACCAAAGCAGAGCTAAATCAGGCGACTCCGACAAGCTATTTCGGCATGAAATGTCATGATCGGTATGAATTAACGGCGCGAGGATAGGGATGAACGTCGATGTCCTGGAAATCGAAGGTCTGTGGGATCGTGGATTTGTCCTGGATCGCCATTCGGTCAAGTCCGCGCTCACAGGTGTCAACGAACATGGTTGCCAGCGATTTGCCACCGAATATACCGAGGTCGGCCATGCGCTGCACGCGCTGAAATATCAACAAGATTTTGACCAGGTCAAGCCGCTTGCCAAGGCGTTGCACGCCCATATCATTCCCCGTACGGCAAAGATCGATCTGGTCGTGCCTATGGCGGCCAGCTCCAGGCGGCCGCGGCAGCCCGTCAACGCCGTGGCCGCCTATTTGGCTGCCATGTTGAAGGTGCCAGTCAAAAAAAACTTCCTGGTCAAGGCACCGGGTAGTCCCCCGCTCAAGGATATTGCCAGTCGTAACGAAAAAGAGGCTGCCCTGGCGGGACGACTCAGCCTGGCACATGATCTCGACGGTGGTGGTCCTTTTGACGTCCTGGTCGTCGATGACCTATACGAGACCGGCGCTTCCCTCGATGCCGCGTGCCGGGCCTTGCGGGAGTGTGAGAAAATAAAGGCGATTTATGTGGCAGCATTAACCTGGAGGCGTCCAAGATGACGACCGTATTTATCTCGGGATCAATCAAGATCAGGCACGTGCACACTGATGTGCAGGTGCGCATCATGAACATTCTCTCGATGGAATATGACGTCATCGTCGGCGACGCTGATGGTGCCGACAGCGCCATCCAGCAGTTTCTGTTCGACCGCGGGGCGCGCAAGGTGACCGTCTACTGTACTGGCGATAAACCGCGCAACAACATCGGTGGCTGGCCTGTGCGCCATGTGACGAGCTACCATCCCAAGGGATCGCGCGCTTACTTTTCCGCCAAGGATGTGGCAATGGCGGCCGCAGCCGACCTGGGACTGATGGTTTGGGACTGCATGAGCACGGGGACCTTGAGCAACGTCATTGAACTGTTGGGCCGTGGGCGCAAGTCGCTTGTCTTCCATAATGAAGAGAAACAGTTCCATAAAATTCTGTCTGTCGGTGATTTACAAATGCTGATCGGCCGCATGGCTGACGCAGCGCGTCTGAAAGCCGATACGAAAATCGACCTTGTCTCGCGTGTCGCTCACTTGCAGTCACGCGCCTTGCAGGACGAGATACTGGCAGCCCGCGCAGCTCAGCCTCGTTTCCGAGCCGGGCAACACGGCGGCAACAGCCTGCCACAGGATGTGCCTCTGGAACTGGATCCCACCACATCTTGATCAGGCAAGGACATGCCGTTTTTTTGCACAGCGGAGAGTGGCAAGCCGAGGGTTCAATGCGCCATTTGTTGCATTATGAAGATGGTGCGTGTGGACGGGACCTCGTCCAGCGAGGCCGCTGATGTAAAAAGCGGGGTTGGTTTGCTGAATCAAGTTCACACCCAGGCAGGGTATCATTGCCCCTTGAGCAATTTCCCCACCCGCCATGCGCATACCCCGGCTGCTCGCCATTCTCTTCGCCATCTGCTCGCTGCCGGCGCTGCTGGCCTGGTGTTTCATCACCGTGGTCGGGGGCGTCTTCATGCTTCCCGTGCTCGGCCCGCGCACGCTGGCCTCATCCTTGCCCGGCGCCGGCTATGGCGGCGCGATGCTGATGGGCTGGGTCAGCATCGCTGCCCTGGGCTGGACCGTGCGGCATTTTTGCGCCTTCATCAGCCCGACGCCGCGCTGGGTGCTGGCCGGCTACCTGTTCGGCGCCATCATCCTTGCCGCGCTGCTGGCGCAGGCGCCGCTGCGCCCCTTGCCCGCGCGCGCCGCCGATCCCTTGCTGCTCTATCTTGCCGGCCCCGCCTGCCTGTTGATGCTGGCCGCATGGCGCCTGTTGCGCATCCGGCAATTTTACGCGGCTCCCGTGGCCGCTGAGCAACAAAATAGTGCGTCGGATAATTCTGGCGATGGTACATTGGACACACCGTCCGACCACCTGGCCAGCCCATGTTCAAGCGTTCCGCCTGCCTCGCCGCGCTGATTGTCCCTCTCGCAGGTGCTGCCGCGCCGGGTGCCGACCTGGTCATGATCGCGCCCCTGAACCAGAACATGCCGCTGGCGCAGTTTCACAACGATAAGCTCAGCGGCGGCATCCTGAAAGACCTGGACGAGGCGATCGCACAGCGGCTCGGGCGCGGCATCGTCCATGTCAGCGTGGCGGGGGAGCAGGTCAGCGAGGCGCTCGCCACCGGCAAGGCCGATGGCATCTGTTATGTGCGCCCGTTCTGGATCGACGGGCAGTACGACTGGAGCCAGCCGCTTATTCCCGACGCCGAACTGGTCGCCTCGGTCCAGGGCGCGCCGCCGGTGCGCTCGCTGGCCGACCTGCGCGACCGCCCGGTGGGGACGGTGGCAGGCTACCGCTATCCGCGCGTCGAGCAGGTGCTGGGGCTGCGTTTCCAGCGCAGCGAATCGCCCACGATGGAAGAGAACCTGCGCAAGCTGATGACCGGCGGCGTGCGCCATACCGTGATCGGCAAGGCGACCCTGGCCTACCAGATGCGCATCAACAAGACCCTGCGCCTGCGCCAGGACCTGGTGTTCGCCTCGTTCAAGGCGCAGTGCGCTTTCTCGAAGACGGCGCGGGTGCCGTTCGAGGAGATCAACCAGGCCATCAATGGCCTGATCGACGACGGCAGCGTGGACCAGATCCTGGCGCGCTACCGCTGAGCTCTCCGAAGTAACTCAGAAGTAACTGAGACCCATCGCGCGCTTGACCTCGTCGGCCGTGCGCGCCGCCACTTCGCGTGCGCGCGCGGTGCCTTCTTTCAGGATCTGCATCACGTGGCCGCGGTCCTTTTCCAGCTCGGCGCGGCGGGCGCGGATCGGGGTCAGGAATTCCTGCAGGCACAGTTCGAGGCGCGCCTTGACGATGCTGTCGGCCAGGCCGCCGCGCTGGTAATGCGCCTTCATCTCGGCCAGCGCTTCCTTTTCCGGGTCAAAAGCATCCAGGTAGGCGAACGCGATATTGCCTTCGATATGGCCGGGATCGGCCACGCGCAGGTGCAGCGGGTCGGTGTAGACCTTCTTGACGGCCGCGCGCACTTCGTCGGCGCTGGCCGACAGGTTGATCGTGTTGCCGAGCGACTTGCTCATCTTGGCCTTGCCGTCGATGCCCGGCAGGCGCCCGATTTCCGGCACCAGCGCCTTCGCTTCGACCAGCACCTCGGCGCCGGCGATGCGGTTAAAGCGGCGCACGATTTCATTGGTCTGTTCGATCATCGGCACCTGGTCTTCGCCGACCGGCACCAGCACCGCCTTGAACGCGGTGATGTCGGCCGCCTGGCTGGCCGGATAGGTCAGGAAGCCGGCCGGAATATCGCGCTCGAAGCCGCGCAGGCGGATTTCTTCCTTGACGGTCGGGTTGCGCTCCAGGCGCGCCACGGTCACCAGGTTCAGGTAGTAAAAAGTCAGTTCGGCCAGTTCCGGAATCTGCGACTGGATCAGAATGGTCGACTGGGCCGGATCGATCCCGGTGGCCAGGTAGTCGAGCGCCACTTCGATCACGTTGCGCTGGACCTTGGCCGGGTCGTCCATATTGTCGGTCAGGGCCTGGGCATCGGCCAGCATGATGAACTGGCGGTAGTCGCGCTGGTAGGTCACGCGGTTGCGCAGGCTGCCCACGTAGTGGCCAAGGTGGAGCGGGCCGGTCGGGCGGTCGCCGGTCAGGATGATGGGTGCTGCGCTGGTAGCTGGTGTTGGCATGTCGATAGTCCCTCGGGTGGTGGTGCCCCTATCGGAAAACGCTCATGAAAAACGCCGCCCAATCGAGGCGGCGTTCATGGAAAACACATGATGGTGCAGGCGCCGCGCGTTTGTCAGCGCAGCCACCAATTCGAACCCAAGGCATGTGAATTAAACATTTTCATGCACGTATCCTCGCAGTTTTGCGCGCCCCTGTCAATCCGGCCGCGTCCGCTCACGCCGGCTGGCCGGTGGCGTGGCGCAGCGCGGCGCGCGCCAGCAGGCGGGTGGTGTCGAGCGTGGGCAGGGGCGAATTGCCATTGTTCATGAGTAGCGGAATTTCCGTGCAGCCCAGCAGCACCGCATCGCAGCCGCCCTCTTTCATGCGCGTGATGACTTTCTGGAAATACGCAACCGCCGCCGGCTTGCACTCGCCGCTGACCAGTTCATCCATGATGATGCGGTTGATTTCGATGCGCGCCGCCAGCCCCGGGCGCACCGTGGCCAGTCCGTGCGCGGCGAAGCGCTCGGGATAGACCTCGCTGTCGAGCATCCAGCGCGTGCCGGTCAGGCCGATGCGCTGGTAGCCGCACGCCAGCGCTTCGGCGGCGGCGACGTCGGCAATATGCAGCCAGGGCAGGGGCGAGCGCGCCTGCACCAGCGCCAGCGCCTGGTGGATGGTGTTGTCGGGGCAGATCAGCAAGTCGGCGCCGGCGCCGGCCAGCTTGTGCGCGGACGAGAGCATCAGTTCGCCCACGCCGTGCCAGTCGTCCACATCGATGCAGCGCATGTAGTCGGCCAGCGAATGCGAGTGCATCGACAGCTCCGGATGCTCGTACGGCCCGAGCAGGCGCGCGCCTTCGTGGCAGATGGTGCGGTAGCACAGCGCCGCACCCTCGGCCGAGCAGGCGACGATACCGATATGCTGCTGGCTGGCAGGTGGTTTCATGGGCAATATCCTAGCACTCTTGCGGCACGTAAACGTTTTGTTACCTCGATTTTCTTGTCGGCGGTGCTGCGCGCCATTTACAATTCTTCCTCACACAGACTTTTGCCCGGATTGACCATGAATGCCCGCCTTTGCCGCATCGCCATCTTTCTCTTGCTGCCAGCCGTGCTCGGCGGTTGCGGCGTGATGGCCGCACCCTGCCGCGTCGGTTCGGCCGTGATCAAGATGGTTCCCGTGGTCGGGAAAGTGGCGGCCCTGCCGACCGATGCCTGCGCCGCGATCATCGATTGACGCCCCGTTTGACGCCCCGCTTGACGGCCTTGACAGTCATGCCCGCGGCGGGCGGCTAGGCGCATGGAACAGCACCTGCGCCGCCACTGGCTCGCCTCGATCCTGCTCGGCGCCGGCCTGCTGCTGCTGGTCTGGGCCGCGATGGCGCCGATCCCGCCGGGCAGCCGCGACTTCCTGCTCGACATTCCCGCCCGCGCCGCCGAACGCCGCCTGGCCGGCGACCGGGCCGAGGTGCTGCCGCCGGTGGTGCGCCTGACCGTGGGCTTGCGCGACGTGCTGCTGCTGAGGAACAGCGACAGCGTGCCGCACCAGTTTGGCGGCCTGCGCCTGCTGCCGGGGCAGCAATTCCGCCTGCCCTTCGAGCGCGCCACCGAGCTGCAGCTGCCGTGCAGCGCGCGCGTGAGCGGCGAGCTGACAGTGCTGGTCGGCCTGCACCCGAATCCCGGACCGGACCGGCTGCGCTGGCGCCTGCACGCACTGGAACAGGCGCTGCGCGCCTACTGAGCGCTGGCGCTCGCCAGGTCGATGCGCCGTACTTCCCGCAGGCGCCCGTTCTTGAGTTTGCCTTCCACCAACTCGTCCCCCATCAGCGCGAAGACCCGGCCCTGCACGAACAGGGGCAGGGCATCGCCGCGTTCGCCGCCCTGGGCCTTGAGCGTGCCCAGTTCGCGCAGCTTGAGCGCGGTATTGCGCAGGTACAGCACCGACACCACGTTGTCCGGCTCCCCGGCCGCTGGCGCCTGGCGCGCCTGCACCAGCGGCAAGCCGACCATGCCCTGGCCCGGCCGCTGCCGGATGTAATGGAAGGCGTGGCGCACCCCGGCGCTGTCCTCGGCGAGGGCATGCACGTGGGTGTTGGCCAGGGCGGCCTGCTGGCGCAGCCGCACGCTGCTCAGGGATAGCTCGCCCTGCGCCTGCCCGGTCACCACGGCATCGTCGCCCATCGGCGCGATGTGTTCGGCCGGATGGGCCAGCGCCAGGCGCTGCGGCGCGCCCGTGCCATCCCAGCGCAGCGCGTACAGCGGCGCGCCGCCGCCGGCGCTGCCGTACAGCAGCCACGGGCCGACATAGCGGCTGCGCAGCTGCTGCGAGGCGAATGCGGGCAAGTGCCTGTAACTGGACGGCGCGGCGCTTTCGCTGCCGTCGGACAAGGCCGTCAGCGGCAGCCGCAGCAGCGCCAGGTCGTCGGCGCCGGCCTGCCCGCGCCAGGAGGGCTGGCCCGCGCCGCCTGGCCCGACCAGCACGTTCACGTGCCCATCGGCGCTTTCGTGGAAGGCGGACGGACCGTGCGGCGCGCCGGCCACGCGCATGGCGCCGGGGGCGCCGCCGTTGAGGGGAATGCGGTACAGGCTGGCGCCGGCGTCATCCTTGTGCGGCGCGCTCCAGACGTACACCGCCTCGGGCGCCATGTGGAATACCCGGGCGGGCGGCCCCAGCACGGCGCTGGCGTCGCAGCGCAGCGCGCGCAGGGCCAGGTCGCACACGGTGACGCTGTGCAGCACCAGGCCCAGGTCCGGATCGATGGGCGCTTCGCCGACGTGGATCCGGTTGGCCGGGGCGATGCGGGTGAAGGGCGCCGCTGCCGGCTCGGCGCCGGCCAGGATGCCGCGCAGCGCCGGCAGGGCCGCGAGCCGGTCGGACGCGAGCGGATCGAGCGGGAGCGCGCTGTAGAGCACCAGCTTGGTGCCGATCTGGCGCACGCTCTCTTGCATGGCCGCGCCGTGCAGGCCGGCGCGCAGCTGGTAGCTGGCGCGGTAGCGCAGGCGCCCGGCCGCGTCGATGTCGAACAGCGCGATGCCGGTGCCGCCCGGGCGGCGCCCGATCAGCGCCACCGTGCCGTCGGCCACCGCCATCTCTTCCTGCTCCTGTTCGCCTTGGGCGCGCGCATCGAGCGCCGCCACCAGCTTGAGCTGGTCCTTGCCGATATCGACCGTCAGCAGGCGGCCGCGCCGCAGCAGCACCAGATGGCGGCCGTGCTCGCGCACGACAGCGCTGGCCACGGCATCGGCCGGCGCGCCAGCCGCCGGCACGGCCGCATCCGCGCTGCGCTCGCCGGCCTGCTCGGCGGCGTCCTTGAGAAACGCGTCCAGCTGCGCCTCGTCCTGGAACGCACGCATGGTTTTCTGCGGCGCCGGCGCGCTGGCACGCGGCTGGCAGCCCGCAAGCGCGGCCAGCAACAGCGCCAGGCCGGCGGCGAGATAATGCGACATGAATGGCTCTCCTGTTTTTATGTCTGTCCGCTGCGACTGTTGCGCATTGGCGGGACATGGAATGTAACGGAAGCAGCCCCAAAAAGGGGTTGCTTGATGCAAAAAAAGTAAAATCGCGACACATCACCCACTGCGCATGCGCGCCGACAATCGTGCTTCGCTGCCGGCCCGGATTCTGGCATCATGGGGTGATGGCGACCCTCTCCTTCCCTCTCTTTCCTCTCGGTACGGTCCTGTTTCCGGACGGCGTGCTGCCCCTGCAGATTTTCGAGGTGCGCTATCTCGACATGGTGGGCAAGTGCATCGCCAACGGCACCCCGTTCGGCGTGGTCCTGCTGACCGAGGGCCACGAGGTGCGCACGCCCGAGGGCCAGGAGCGCTTCCACCCGGCCGGCACCCTCGCTTCGGTGCAGGACAGCAGCATGAGCGCGCCGGGGCTGATGCAGGTCACCTGCCGCGGCGCGGCGCGCTTTCGCATCCTGTCCAGCGAGCGCCGCGCCAACGGCCTGTGGATGGCCGAGACCGAACTGCTCGAAGACGACCACGCGGTGCCGGTGCCGTCCGAACTGCAGGGCGCGGCCGACGCCCTCGACCGCGTGCTGGCCTCGCTCGACGACGTGCCCGAGCAGCGCTGGCCGGTGCTGCCGCCGTTCCGCCTCGACGATTGCGGCTGGGTCGCGAACCGCTGGTGCGACTTGCTGCCCTTGCCGAACGACCAGAAATACCGCCTGTTGATGCTCGACAATCCGGTCATCCGGCTCGAATTGCTGCACGATATGCTCGACGAACATGGCCTGATTACATCCTGAGGGGCGGGTGCCACCATGCCGCCATGCCTGAATGATAATATAGTGATCACCGCAACAGAGAAACACCAGCAAGCGGCGCCGCCCGGACACTCCGGGCATCCCGACAAACGAGGACGGCAGCATGAGCTTTTCCGATGACATCCTGAGGGCCTACGCCGACGGCGCGCTCGACGCCGCCACCCGCGAGGTGGTGGCCCAGGCGCTGCGCCAGGACCCGGCGCTGGAGGCCCGTTTTCGCCAGTTGCAGGCCCAGCGCAGCAATGCCTTCGCCGGCTTCGGGCCGGGCGAGGGCGGCTCCCAGCGCCAGCCGGCGGCGGCGCGCTCGGCCAAGGTGGTGCAGCTGCATGCCGCGCGCGCGGCCCGCGCCGCGCCGCCGCCGGCCGCGCCGCAGTTGACGGGGCAGCTGGCCGACGCGGGGCCGCGCGACTGGTCCTGGAGCGCCTGGAGCGGCCTGGGGGCCACCCTGGTGCTCGGCCTGCTGGCCGGCGCCGGCATCGGCTACGCGCTGCAGCGCGAGGGCCTGGCGCAGATCGATGGCGATGGCGCGATCATGACGGCGCGCGGCGCGCTGGCGCACGCGCTCACGCAGCAGTTGTCCGGCACGCCGGAGGCGGACGCGCCGGTGCGCATCGGCACCAGTTTCCTGTCGAAAGACGGGGCGTACTGCCGCAGCTTCCGGCTGGCCAACGGCGGCGGGCTGGCCTGCCGCGGCAGCACCGGCTGGGACATCGCCGTGTACGCGCGCATCGACAGCGTCGGCAACGAATACCTTACACCCGGCAACGGCATGCCGCGCGCGGTGCAGGATGCCGTCACGCTGCGCAGCGCCGACACGCTCGATCCGATCGCGGAACGGGCCGCGCGCGACCGCGGCTGGAAGCGCTGAGGAGCGCCGCCGGCGGCGCATCGGGGACAGCATCCGGCACAGCGCCAGGCCCCGCATCCGGCACACGGCATCCGCTTCAGGCGCGCGCCGTAGCGCTCACGCACACAGTGCGCGGTTGCGGCCCTCGCTCTTGGCGCGGTACATGGCGCGGTCGGCGTGCTCGACCAGCTGCTCCGGGCTGCCCGTCTCGTCGGCCATCAGCGACACCACCCCGATACTGATCGTCACCACCCCGTACGGCGACTTGGCGTGCGGCAGCGCCAGTTTTTCCAGCGCCTGGCACAGCGCGTTGGCCAGTTCCAGTGCTTCGGCGGCGCTGGTGGCGGGCGCCAGCAGCGCGAATTCCTCGCCCCCGTAGCGCGCCACCAGGTCGGTGGTGCGGCGCGCGTGCGCGGCGATCACCCCGGCCACCGCGCGCAGGCACTGGTCGCCCGCCTGGTGCCCGTAATGGTCGTTGTAGCTCTTGAAGTGGTCGACGTCGAGCATGGCCAGCGCCACCGGATAGCCGTTGCGCGCGGCGCGCCGCCATTCGGACTCGAGCGCGGTATCGAAGCCGCGCCGGTTGTTGATGCCGGTCAGCCCGTCGGTGCTCGACAGCGCGGCCAGCTTGGCGTTGCTCGCTTCCAGCTCGGCGGTGCGCTCGGCCACCATGTGCTGCAACTGCTTCTGGCGCCGGGTCAGGTCGCGCACGCGCGCCCGGTAGGCGCTGCTGACCAGGCCCAGCGCCAGCAAGGCCAGGATCAGGCGGAACCACCAGGTTTTCCACCACGGCGGCAGGATCGTCACCGTCATGCTGGCCGCGTTCTCGCTCCACATGCCCTGGTGATTGGCGGCGCGCACCGAAAACACATAGGTGCCCGGATCGAGGTTGGTGTAGGTGGCGCTGCGGTGGGCGGAGTCGGTCACCACCCATTCGCGGTCGAAGCCGGCCAGGCGGTATTTGTAGGTGTTGCGCACCGGATCGGTGAAGTGCAGGGCCGCGAATTCGATCGAAAACACCGACCCGTCGCCGGCCAGGGTCAGGTTGACCGGGGCCGTCACCGCGCCGTCCAGGCGCAGGCCCGGCACCGCGCGCCCGTCGCGCAGCGAGCGGTTGAACACGCTGATATCGGTGATCGCCACCTGCGGCGGGGCCGAGACGCTGCGCACCGCCGCCGGCGTCACCCCGGTAATGCCCTTGACGCCGCCGAAGTACAGGCGCCCGTTGGGCGCGGCGTGCGCGGCGCCCGAGGAAAATCCTTCCGACATGCCGTCGGCGGCGGAAAAGCGCGCCACCTTGCCGTTGTCGGGATCGAGCCGCAGCAAGCCATTCGCGGTGCTCAGCCACAGCTGGCCGGCCTGGTCGCTGCGCATGGCCAGGATCTTGACCTGGCCGACGCTGTCGGGCCCGTCGTAGCGCTGGAACCGGACCGCGCCTTTGGCATCGGTGAGGATCTGGTTCACGCCGCGCGCGGTGCCGGCCCACAGGCGCCCGCGCGGGTCCTGGTACAGCGACACCACGTTGTTGTCGGAGAGCGAAGCGGGGTCGCTGGCGCGGTAGCGCAGATGGCGGAATTTGCCGCTGGCCTGGTCCAGCACATCGAGCCCGCCGCCGCCCCATTCCGAGCCCATCCAGACGCGCCCGAGCCGGTCTTCGACGATGGTGGTGGTGCTGTTCACGCTGCGGCTGTCGGGCCGGGCCGGGTCGGACGGGAACTGGGTGCTTTCGCCCGTGGCCGGATCGTAGCGCACCACGTGCTGGCCGGTGCCGAGCCACAGGGCGCCGCCGGCGGCCGGGGCGATGGTGTTGATGAAGTCGCTGCCGACCGAGCCGAAGCTGACCACCCGCACCGGCGCCTCGACCCCGTCGAGCCGGTTCAGGCCGGCCGCGGTGCCGATCCACAAGGGCCCGCCCGGCTGCTGGTACAGGCTGTACACGATGTTGCTGCTGAGCGCGCCCGGCTTGCCGTCGGCGCGGTAGCTGCGCAGCACCGCGCCGCTGGCGCTGTCGAACAGCGACAGGCCGGCATTGTTGGCCAGCCACAGGCGCCCGCTGGGCGCGCCTTCCATGGCGCGCATGGCATTGTTGGGGCGCAGGTTGTTGGCCTCGACGTCGAACGGAATGTAGCGCTGGAAGCCTTCGCTGTTGAGGTTGACGAGGCTGATGCCGTCGGTGATCGAGCCGATCCACAGCATGCCGCTGCGGTCGTGCATGACGGCGCGGATATCGTCCGACGGCAAGCTGTAGGAATCGTTGGCGCGGTGCACGTAATGCACGGGCGTGCTGCTGCCTTGGTCCTTGGTTTTATCCCAGCGCAGCAGGCCGGCCGCCAGGGTGCCGGCCCAGATCGTGTCGTTGCGGTCGCCGTACAGGTAGTTGATGCGGGTGGCGGGCGAGGGCACCTGCTTGCGCGCGCTCCAGGGCTGGCCGGCGCGCCAGGTCACCACCCCGGTTTCGGTGCCGATCCAGAGCGTGCGGTCGGGCGCGAAATGCAGGGCGCGCACGATGTTGAGCTTGGGGTCGGGCGACTCGGGGCGATCGATCCGGTAATGCACGAACTGGTCGGCCCCCGGCGCCAGGTAATCGAGCCCGCCCGGCCAGGTGGCGGCCCACAGGCCGCCGCGCTCGTCCATGGCAATGGCGTTCAGGTCGTTGCTGGCCAGGCTGCCCGGGCGCGCCGCGTCGTGCAGGTGCAGGGTGAACTTGCCGCTGGCCGGGTCGAAGTGCTGCAGGCCGCCCCAGGTGGCCAGCCACATGCCGCCCTTGCCGTCGCCGATGATCTCCTTGATGATGCGCTGCGCCCCCGGTCCCGGCGGCGGCACGAAGCGGGTGAAGTTGTTGGTCTGCGGATTGAAGCGCGCCAGCCCGTTCTGGGTCGCCACCCAGATGGTGCCGGCCGCGTCTTCGTACAGGTCGGAGACGCGGTCGTGCGGCAGGTTGCCGCCGCTGTTGGCGTTGCTGACGTACTTGACCGCGTGGTAGCCGTTGTAGCGGTACAGCCCGCCGCTATGGGTGCCGATCCACACGAAGCCCTGGCGGTCCTGCAGCAGCGCCAGGATGGACAGTTCGTCCGAGTCGAAGGAGGCCAGGCGCTTGAAGCGCAGCGGCGAGGTCGGCGTGGCGCTGGCATGGGCCGCGCCCTGCAGGCACAGACAGGCGCATACGCAGGCGAACAGCAGCGGACGCAACAGGGCGGACAGGCAGTGCGCGGGGGCGGTAAATACGGTTGGCATGTCAAATAGGTGTCTACAGTACCGGTCACCCCAGGAATGCCGGGGAACCCGGGCAGTGTAAACCAAGTTGACTCTGCGGCAATACCTCTTTCTTGATCTTATATCGATGTACAGTTGCCGGGATTTAGGGTATCGTTTACGGCACTATTATTGCATCTACGTCCGTTCGTCCGGTTCTGCCGACGCTGTCGTGGCACACTTCGAGCTGGCCACCGGTCTTGCCACTGCCCGGCTCGTTCCCGTCCATCCTGGAAGTTCCCCGCGTCGGCCTGTCCGGGCGTAGAGCATATCGAACCAACGCCCGGAAAACTTATGTCTGAAACACCGATTACCATCGAAGCCGACAGTGAACCCACCGTCAAGTTCGCCGATTTCGGCCTTGCGCCGGAAATCCTGCGCGCACTGACGGACCAGGGCTATATCCACCCGACGCCGATCCAGGCTGCCGCCATCCCGATCGTCCTGCAGGGGCGCGACGTCATGGGCGCGGCCCAGACCGGCACCGGCAAGACCGCCGGTTTTTCGCTGCCCATCATCCAGCTGCTGCTGGCCCACGCCAGCCCGAGCATGTCGCCGGCGCGCCATCCGGTGCGCGCGCTGGTCCTGACCCCCACGCGCGAGCTGGCGGTGCAGGTGGCCGAGAACGTCAAGGCCTATGCCCAGCACACCCCGCTGCGCTCGACCGTGGTGTTCGGCGGCATGGACATGAAAGGCCAGACCATCATCCTCAAGGGCGGGGTCGAAATCGTCATCGCCACCCCGGGCCGCCTGCTCGACCATATCGAACAGAAAAACGTCAGTCTCGGCCAGGTGCAGATGCTGGTCATGGATGAAGCCGACCGCATGCTCGACATGGGCTTCCTGCCGGACTTGCAGCGCATTATCAACCTGCTGCCGAAAAAGCGCCAGAACCTGATGTTCTCGGCCACCTTCTCGCCGGAAATCAAGAAGCTGGCCAACAGCTTCCTGACCGATCCGGTGACCATCGAAGTGGCGCGCAGCAACGCCACCGCCGACAAGGTGACCCAGATCGTCTACAAGGTCGCCGACGAAGCCAAGCGCGACGTGGTCGAATTCCTCATCCGCGGACGCGACCTCAAGCAGGTGCTGGTGTTCTCGAACACCAAGATCGGCGCCTCGCGCCTGTCGCGCCACCTGGAGCAGGGCGGCATCAAGGCCACCGCGATTCACGGCGACAAGACCCAGCAGGAACGCATGGCCGCGCTCGACGCCTTCAAGAAGGGCGAGATCGACGTGCTGGTCGCCACCGACGTGGCCGCGCGCGGGCTCGATATTTCCGACCTGCCGTGCGTGATCAACTTCGACCTGCCGTACAACGCCGAAGATTATGTGCACCGGATCGGCCGCACCGGCCGCGCCGGCGCCTCGGGCGATGCGCTGTCGGTGTTTTCGGACAAGGACGAGCGCTTGCTGGTCGATATCGAAAAACTGATCAAGCAAACGATCACGCGCGGCGAACTGGCCGGCTTTGTTGCCAGCAGCAGCGCCAGCGCGGGGCGCTTTGACGCCTCGGGCGAGCGCCGTCCGCGCCGCGACGACAGCAGTGCCGGCAGCAGCGCCGGCCGCCCGTCCGCCCGTGTGCCGGAGCGCGAACGCAGCGGCGAGCGCAGCAGCAGTAGCGACCGCGGTTCCGAACGCAGTTCCACCGGCGGTTCTTCCGGCCGCCCGGGCCCGTATCCGCGCCGCGAGAAGGTCGATCCCTGGTTCCTGACCCCGTACGAGCCGGCCAAGAAGAATACGCCGGTCGTCGCCGACCAGGTCGCCACCAGCACCAAGCCCAAGCAGAAGATTGCCGTGCTGCTCGGCGGTTCGCCCAAGCAGTAAGCACCCAGGCGGGGCCCGCTTCCGGTTCCGGTTCCGGCCCCGGTTCCGGTTCCGTTGCCGGGGCGGCCGCACTGCCGCCTGGTTGTTGCCAAGATGTATAATTTGCTTGAATGTAATGCCGCCACCCGCCTGGCTTTCCGGCCAGGCGCCGCGGCGTTTCTCTTTTTACTCAATGTATAACCATGAACAAACTAATTAATCAAAGCATCGCCATCCTCGTGCCTTGTTATAACGAAGAACTGACGGTTGCCGCGATTGTTCGCGACTTCAACGCCTGCCTGCCGCAAGCCGTGGTGTATGTATTCGACAACAATTCCAAGGATGCCACCGTGCGCCTGGCGCGTGAAGCCGGCGCCGTGGTGCGCAATGTGCCGCTGCAGGGCAAGGGCAATGTGATCCGGCGCATGTTCGCCGACGTCGATGCCGACATCTACATCATGGTCGACGGCGACAATACCTACGACGCCAGCGTGGCGCCGCAGCTGGCCGAGAAACTGGTCGACGAAGGCCTCGACATGGTGGTCGGCACGCGCGTGTCGACCGAGCAGGAAGCCTACCGCTTCGGCCACCGCTTCGGCAACCGCCTGCTGACCGGCTCGGTCGCTGCGGTGTTCGGCAACACCTTCACCGACATGCTGTCCGGCTACCGCGTGTTTTCGCGCCGTTACGCCAAGTCGTTCGCGGCCCACTCGGCCGGCTTCGAAACCGAAACCGAACTGACCGTGCACGCGCTCGAACTGCGCATGCCGGTGGCCGAGGTCGAAACCATCTACCGCTCGCGTCCGGAAGGCTCGGTCAGCAAGCTCAATACCTACCGCGACGGCGTGCGCATCCTCTGGACCATCATCAAGCTGTTCAAGACCGAAAAGCCGCTGGCCTTCTTTTCGCTGGCGTTTTTCGCCTTCATGCTGGCCGCCGTCGGCCTTGCCTTCCCGCTGCTCCAGACTTACCTGGAAACCGGCCTGGTGCCGCGCCTGCCGACCGCGATTTTGTCCGTGGCGCTGAGCCTGTTCGGCGTGATTTCGCTGAACTGCGGCGTGATCCTCGATACCGTCACCAAGGGCCGCATCGAACAGAAGCGTTTCGCCTACCTGGCGATTTCGGGACCGCGCGTCAAGCATGCCTGAGCCGGGCAGCCTGCGATGAAGCTCGGTACCCAGGTCCTACGCTTCGGCGTGGCCGGCGTGGCCGGCCTGCTGGTCGACCTGGCCGTGCTCGAGCTGGCGCTGCGCGCCGGCATGAATCCGTATGCCGGCCGCGCCGCCTCCTTCCTGTGCGCGGTATTGGCCACCTGGCAGATCAACCGCCGCTACACCTTCCATCCGGCCGGCATCTCGCTGTGGACCGAATGGTGGCGCTACCTGCTGGCCATGAGCGGCGGCGGAGCGGTCAATTTCGCCACCTACAGCGCCATCGTCTGGACCTTCCCGAACGTGCCCCACATCACCTCGTGGGGCGTGTGCGCCGGTTCGCTGGCCGGCATGGCGGTCAATTTCGTCGGCGCGCGCTGGTTCGTCTTTCAACGTTGATCCCTCCTTTGTTAATCCTCCTTTCTATCGCAGGTACGGCATGAATGCACTGACTCGAGCAATTTCCCGCCTGGATGGCGGCGTCGTGCGCCTGTGGGATGGGCTCGATCGCGCCCTTGTGCTGCGCCTGTCGATCTGGCTCGGGCCGGTGCTGGCCGGCCTGGTATCGATGTCGCTGGGGCAGGATGCCAACTGGGATTTGCGCAACTATCACTGGTATAACCCGTACGCCTTCCTGAACGGCAAGATCGGCTTCGATCTCAATCCCGGCCAGTTCCAGAGCTATTTCAATCCCACCATCGACTTGCTGTATTACGGCCTGGCCACGCATTTCCCGACCCGCGTCACCGCTTTCGCGATGGGCTATCTGCACGGCCTCAATTACGTGCTGCTGCTGATGATCACGCGCCAGGTGCTGCGCGCCGGCGAACCGGCCGCGGCCGGGGCGGCGCCGTACCGCCTGCCGCTGATGCTGGCGCTGGCCGGCTGCGCCGGGTTTTCCTTCCTCAGCCAGCTCGGCAACACCATGGGCGACAACCTGACCTCGCTCACCGTGCTGGGCGCCATCGCGCTGCTGCTGCGCCAGTGGCCGCAACTGCTGGCGGGCGGTGCACGCGGCGCCATCGCCGCCGCGCTGGCGGGCCTGGTCATCGGCGCCGGCACCGGCCTGAAACTGACCAATGCCAACTACGCGCTGGCGCTGTGCCTGGCGCTGCTGACCCTGCGCGGCAGCCTGTGGCTGCGTTTCAGCACGGCCTTCGTGTTCGGCCTGGGTACCCTGGCCGGCATTGGCGCCACCGCCGGCCACTGGTACTGGCTGATGTGGAAAACGTTCGGCAATCCCCTGTTCCCCCAATTTAACAATATCTTCAAGGGTCCGCTGGCCGCGCAGATCAGCGTGGCCGACATGGGCTGGGTGCCCAAGGACTGGACCGAATTTCTGCTGTGGCCCTTCATCTTCACCTTCAATCCGCGCCGCGTGATCGAATTGCCGATGACCCAGATCCTGTGGCCGATCGTGTACATCGCCTTTATCGCCTTCATCGCCCAGCGCCTGCGCCGCCTGTGGCTGGCCGCGCCGGCGGCACCGGCCGCCAGCGCCGCAACGGGTGCCGACGCTCCCGGCGCGCGCCTGCTGCTGGTGTTTTTCGCGCTCTCGTATGTCATCTGGATCAAGCTGTTCGGCATCTACCGCTACCTGGTGCCGCTCGAACTGCTGGCGCCGCTGGTGCTGTGGCTGCTGCTGCACCGCCTGTGCGCGCCGTCCACCGCGCGCGTGATCGGCGCCACCTGCGTGCTGCTGGCCGTCATCGCCGGCTTGCCGCGCGTGAACTGGGGCCACCATTACCATGGCGAGAAGAGTGTCACGGCCCAGGTGCCGGTGTTCGCCGATCCTGAACAGAGCATGGTGTTTACCGTGCATGGCGACCCGCCGATGTCGTGGCTGATCCCGAATTTCCCGGCGCGCCTGGCGTTTGCCGCGCTCGGTTCGGGCTTTCCCGAGTCGCCTGAATTTGCCGCCCGCGTGGGCCGGATGGTCGCCGCGCGCAAGGGGCCGCTGTACGTCATGCTCACCGCCAATGGCCTGGCGGCCGGTCCGCGCCAGGGCGCCGCCGCGCCGGACGCCGACACGGCCGCGCGCCAGCAGCGCGTGGCCGAGGCCGGCCAGGCCATCCTCAAGCGCTACGGCCTCACCTTCAACGAGGCCAGCTGCATCGTCTACGACGCCGGCTTCGGCGGCAGCAGGAACAGCGATCCGTACCAGTTGTGCGAGGTCGGCCACCTGCCCTGAAGTGTTGCTTTTTTGGGTGGTTGGCTTGTAGCAGCATTCGATTCTTCGTGACATGGGGATGTATAATCGCGGGTTGATCCGGCTCTGCCGTTGCCGCGGTTTCCATCTCACGAGACATCCTATGGTATTCAGTTCGGCCGTTTTCCTCTTCTATTTTCTCCCCGGCTTCCTGCTGCTGTATTACGTTCTTCCCTGGAAAAACACGGTCTTGCTGATCGGCAGCCTGCTGTTCTATGCCTGGGGCGAGCCGCGCTTCGTGCCGCTGCTGCTGCTCTCGGCTGTACTCAATTACAGCGTCGGCTACCTGATCGCGCGCGCCGGCGCGCAGCGCAAGGCACTGCTGGTGACGGGCGTGGCGCTCAACCTGGCCATGCTGGCGTACTACAAATACCTGGGCTTTTTCGCCGGCATCCTGCAGGCGATCAACCTGCACGAAGGCGCGCTGCCGGCCATCGTGCTGCCGCTCGGGATTTCCTTCTTCACCTTCCAGGGCATTTCCTACCTGATCGACGTGTACCGGCGCGATATCGCCGCGCAAAGCAGTTTCCTGCGCTTTGCCATGTACAAGGCCATGTTCCCGCAACTGATCGCCGGTCCCATCGTGCGCTACAGCCAGATCGCCGGTGAAGTCGAGCACCGCTCGCTGGACAATGCGCGCATCTGGATGGGCTTTCGCCAGTTCGTGCTGGGCCTGGCCCAGAAGGTCCTGATCGCCAATTACGTGGGGCTGCCGGCCGACCGCATTTTCGCGGTCGATCCCTCCCAGCTCGACGCCCCCAGCGCCTGGATGGGCATCGCCTGCTATTCGATCCAGATCCTGTTCGACTTCGCCGGCTACTCGAACATGGCGATCGGCATCGGCCACATGCTCGGCTTTACCTACCCGCCCAATTTCAACCGTCCGTATTCGGCGCTGTCGATCACCGATTTCTGGCGCCGCTGGCACATCAGCCTGTCGACCTGGTTCCGCGACTACCTGTACATTCCGCTTGGCGGCAACCGCGTCTCGCCCGCGCGCACCTATTTCAACCTGGCGCTGGTGTTCTTCCTGTGCGGCCTGTGGCACGGCGCGGCCTGGACCTTCGTGATCTGGGGCCTGTGGCACGGCGCCCTGCTGGTGCTAGAACGCCTCGGCGGCGCGGCGCTGCTGGCGCGCCTGCCAGGCGTGCTGGCCCAGGCCTGGACCATGCTGTGCGTGATGATCGGCTGGGTGTTCTTCCGCGCCGCCGACGTGCCGTACGCGCTCAAGTACCTGGGCAGCATGTTTGGCGCTTACGACGGCCAGGCCCTGCTGCATACCTGGCGCCTCGACGTGCCCGCGACCTCGCTGACGGCGCTGGTGGTGGGCATCGTGCTGGCCTGCTGGCGCTGGCGCACCTCCGCCGCGCCGAAAGACAGCGCCGCCGGCACGCACGCGGCGGCGCACTCCGTGGCGCGCGTGCCGGCGCTGCTGGCGCACGGCGGCCACCTGGCGTTGACCGCGGGCCTGGCGCTGCTGTGCATCGCCAGCCTGGCGGCGGGCACCTACAACCCCTTCATCTACTTCCGCTTCTGACATGGGCAACTCTGTTCTCACTTTGCTGGGCCGGCATGCCATGAAGCTTGCCGTGGTGGCCGTGCTGGCGATACCGGCCATCGTGTCGGTGCATGACGCGCGCACCAAGCCGAACGACCCGAACCTGGCGCAACTGCCGGCCCGTCCGGTCTCGTGGTGGGAGCTGGGCGAAGCGCCGGGCAAGGTCACCGCCTGGATCAACGACCATTTCGGCTACCGCAACGGCCTGGTCAAGCTGAACAACCGCATGCGCTTTACGGTGTTCCACGAATTCCCGTCGGTGCAGATGTCGAGCGGGCGTCACGGCCGCTACTTCCTCACCGCCCACGGCACCAACGAGCCGCCCTACCAGGCTGTCATCGCCACCTGCGGCGGCGCGGTCGTGAGCCCCAGGATCGCGCCCTACATCAACCAGCTGTTCGACACCTACCAGGCGGCCGGGCTGGCGCCCAAGCTGCTGATCGCGCCCTCGGCGCCGGTGGTCCATCCCGAGGACTTGCCGGCCTGGCTGACGCCGCGCTGCATGGGCCTTGATACGCCCGTCAAGACCCTGTTCGCGTCGAACGCGCTCAATCCCACGGCGGCCGCGTCGATCCTGTTCCCGCTCGAGCAGATGCGCGAGATCAAAAAGAGCGCGACCCTGTTCCCGAAGACCTGGTTCCACTGGACCGGCGAAGGACTCGACCAGGTGGCGCGCCTGAGCCTGACCGCATTCTGGCAGCGCCCGCTCGACCAGGCGCCCGCGCTGCAGGTCAAAAAGCACATGCAGTATTCGGACGTGTCGCACCTGTTCGATGGCGTGGGGCTGCAAAGCGAGACGGCCGAGCCGGACCTGGAAGCGTCGCAAGTGACGGGCTGCTTTGGGGAGAAGTGTTTTCCGGAGGTGGAGGCGGGCAAGCTGCTGCGCGACGTCAGCCGCTTCGGCAATCCGAAGGCGCCGGCGCGCCGCTTGCTGATCATTTCCGATTCGTTCGGCTCGAAAATCTCGCCGTGGTATGCGCGCTACTACCGCGAGGTCGAGCAGTTCGCGACCAATAATATCGACCTGCTCTCGCCCGCGCAGCTGGGCGCCCTGAAGACCTATATGTACCGCAATCCGGGCGACACCGACATCCTGCTGCTGTACCACGACGGCGGCGCCATGCACAACGACGTGCTGCGCTACGCCACCGAGCGCATGCTGCCGGTGCCCGCCAAGTAACGGCGGGCGCCGGCTTCAGTCGGCCGGCCAGCGCACTTCCTCGCGCCGTCCGGCCAGCACGTCGAGCAGTTCGCTGGCGTTTTCGCGCCAGGTAATCCACGGCATGCCGTCCGATGCCGGCGCCGTGCCCGCGCCGTGCCGTTCGAGCCACTCGCGCAGCGCCGCCGCCAGGTCGGCCCCTTCCATTCCGCTGAAGTACGCCGCGTGTTCGCGCGCCACTTCCCTGAACACGGGCAGGTCGCGCGCCAGCACCGGCAGGCCGTAGCGCGCCGCCTCGATCAGCGGCAGGCCGAAGCCTTCCCCTTCGCTCGGCACCAGCAGGCAGGAACTGGTCCGGTACAGGTCGAGCAGTTCGGCGTCGCCGATCCCCTTGAGCCATTGCAGGCGCTGCCCCAGCTGCGGATGGCCGCGCAGGCGTTCGACGATGCGCGGAATGGTGCGCCGCGCGCCGTCGGGCAGCGGGGTCCAGCCCTCGGCGCCGACGATCGTCAGTTTCACGTCCACGCCTTCGCGCCAGAGCTGCTCGAAGGCGTCGAGCGCCTGCAGGTGGCCCTTGCGCGGCTCGATCGTGCCGACCATCAGGAAGGTGGCCGCGCCGTCTTTGGGCGCCGCCGCGCGCGCGCCTGGCACCGGCTGGGCGCCGCCGATATCGGCGCCGTGGTGCAGCACCGCCATCTTCACCTGGCCGTGGATCTCGGGCCGGGTGTGTTCCAGCCAGGCTTGCAGTTCATTGCGCACGGCGTCCGAAATGCACACCAGGCGGTCGGCCTGGCCGGCGACGCAGGCCAGCCAGGCGCCATGGCCATGCTGCGCGCCTTCGGGGAAGAATTCGGGACGCAGCACCGGCAGCAGGTCGTGGATCAGGAAACTGACTTCGACCCCGCGCGCGCGCCAGTGCGCATACACGCCCTTGCGCGCGGCGGCCATGACCGCCCCCGGCGCGTAGTCGGCGCTGTAGAAGCGGTCGCCCGCCTGCACTTCGACCGCCTGGTCGGGCGGCAGCGGGCAATCGATGCCGAACAGGCGGCGCGCATAGTCGCGCGCGTAGCGGTATTCGCAGCGGCCATCCTGGTCGGCCAGGTACACCGGTTCGATGCGCGGGCCCGGTTCGACCCGCGCCAGCAGTTCGATCAGCTGCATGCGCACCACCCGTTCGATCCCGGTCTTGAGGTCGTGGCGGGCGATCGAGGTGACGTCGACCAGCAGCTGGCGCGGCGCCAGCGCTTCCGGCATCACGGCCAGGCACTGGGCGCTGCGGCGCACCAGCGCGTCGTCGGCATGCAGCGAAGGCTGGTCCGCCAGCGCCGCCAGCAGGGCGCCGCGGGAACCGGCTGCCGGCGCGTAGGTCTGTTCCAGCGCTTCGGCATACAGGCGCGCGCTGTGGGCGGGGCTGTGCACCGTATGGAGCAGGGTGCGCGCGCGTTCGCCCAGCGCGGTGCGGCGGGCCGGATCGGCATGCAGGCTTTCCAGCGCTTCGCGCAGCTGCACCATGCTGAACTGGTCGGGCAAGCCCCACACCGTATCCGCCGGCAGTTCGGCCATCGAGCCGTTGGCGTTGACGATGGTCGCCATCCCGTAGTTCAGGCAGTCGAGCACCGCGGCCGAGGTTTCGCCGCGCGACTGGCAGCGCAGCTGCACGCCGACGTCGGCCGCCTGCAGATACTGGTGGTACACCGCTTCGTCGGTCCAGCCGGCCACGCGCATGCGCTTGCTGGCGGCGCGGGCCAGGGTGGCGTTGATCGCCACGCCGTACTCGCCGCCATCGTTGGCGCCGACCAGCACCAGCTCGCAGCGCGGATTGGCGTGCAGGGTGGAGCTGATCCAGGCGTCGAGCAATTCCTGGCTATGCTTGGTGTGCGCCACGAAGCCGAAGCTGCACACCAAAAAGACATCGTCGGCGATACCCAGCGCGCGCCGGGCGCTGGCGCGGTCCTGTGCCTGGGGCAGGGCGCGCGGCAGCGGCACCACGCTCCAGTCGCCCGCGGCCAGCGCTCCGTACCACTGGCGCGCCAGGTCGCGCGCATGCTGCGAGTGGACCACCACGCGGCGCGCCTGCTGCAGCACGGCCAGGTTGCACGGATACAGATTGCGGGCGTCGAGCGCGCGCGCCGGGTCCAGCCCGGCCAGCAGCGCGGCCATGCCGTGGCCTTCGTACAGGGCGTCGGTCCAGCCGTTGGGAATCCCGCCGGCCATCTGTTCGTAGGCCAGCACGCTGCTGATGAAAAAGTCGTGCAGCACCACCACGCCCGGATGGCGCGCCAGCAGCCCGAACATGTGGCTGTGGAAGGGGCTGTTGCCGAACTGGTACAGGATGCGGTCGAACTGGCCGGCGTTCTGGTCGAACCAGGCGGCGCTGCGCTGGGGCAGGGACGCCAGGGAGGGCGGCAGCAGCACCTTGTCCTGGTGGACGACCAGGTCGATGTCGTAGTGTTCCATCATGGCCGGCAGCACCTGGGCCGCGTAGTCGGCAATCCCCGTGCGCTCGGGCGGCAGCGGCGAGACGAACGCCAGGCGCGGACGCCTGGACGGCAGGGCCGCGACCGGGGCCTGCACATTGCCGAAGCGCGCTTCGAGCGCGCGCAGGGCCTTGGTGGCGCTCGCGTCCCACGAAAAGCGCGCGGCCTGGGCGCGTCCGTGCATGCGCAGGCGTTCCTGCATGGCCGGGTCCTGCAGCACCTGGGTGATTTTTTCGGCGATCGATTGCGGACGGTCGGCGTCGAACAGCGCTTCCGCGCAGCCCACCACTTCCGGGATGCTGGTGTTGTTGGCGCCGATGACCAGCGCGCCGCACGCCATCGCTTCCAGCGCCGGCAGGCCGAAGCCTTCGTGGCGCGACGGGAAGATGAACAGGGCCGCGGCCTGGTACAGGCGAATCAGGTCGGCGTCGCTGACGTAGCCGGTCAGGATCAGCTGGTCCTTTTCCATGCCGCGCCTGGCCGCGTGGGCCACCAGTTCGGCGCGTTCGCGCTCGCCCATCTTGCTGGCGATGAGCAGCTGGTGGCCGTCGCGCAGCGCCGGCGGCAGCAGGCAGTAGGCGGTGATCAGGCCATCGATGTTCTTGCGCGCGTCGAAGCCGCCCGGCGCGTACATCAGCATCTGGCGCGTGATGCCGAAGCGCGCGCGCAGTTCGGCCATTTGTCCGGCCAATTGTTCCGGATTGCTGTCGGACGGGCGGAAGCTGTCGTCGACCGCGGTCGAAATCGCGGTGACCGAGTCGGGCGCGAGACCGAGTGCATCGATCGCTTCCTGGCGCGAGTAGTCCGAGATCGACAGCAGCAGGCCGGCGCTGCGCAGCGAGGCGATCTTGCGCTCGTAGTAGGTGCGCTGGGTCTGGCTGCCGAGGTAGGCGGCGGGATTGAGGAAGGGGATCAGGTCGTACAGCACCACCGCGGTGCGCGCGGCGCCGTCGAAGGCGCCGACCGAGACCACGGCGTCGTCGACAAAACCCTCGAACAGGCTGGTGACCAGCACCGCGTCGGGCCGCAGCTGGGCGATGAAATACTCGCGCATCAGTTCCGCGGCGCGGCAGCGCGCGCTGTTGCCTTCGTCGATTTCGGCGACCGGGCCGACGATGTCGAACACGCGGATGCGTTCGGGGGGCACCAGGCCGGCAAAGGCGCGCCGCAGTTCGGCGATGGCCCCGCCCAGCGCACCGTTCAGGACCAGCCAGACTTCATGCTCGCCGGCGTTGCGCGCCACGCCCAGCGCCAGGGCCAGTGAATAACGGCCGATGCCGCGAAAGCGGCTCTCCGACTGGGCGCCCTGCAGGTCGATCACAATCCGCATCACTTGTTCCTTGCTTCCATGGCTTGTTTGAGTTCGTGGTACATGCGCTGCTCGCGCGGCGACAGGTCGGCCGCGCTGGCGCTGTGGGTGGGCGAGGCGGCCGGCGGCGGTGGCGGCGGCGCATTGCCGCGCCGCAGAATGCCGTACAGGCGCGCGTGCAGGCCGGGGAAGCGGCGCAGCACCGTCAGCGCCACGCGCTTGACGCGCGGGCGGCGCAGCATGGCGCGCATGAAGGTCACAAGCGGTCCCGCCAGGCGCCGTTTCACGCCGCTCGCCAGGCGTCCGTCGCGCGCGGCGCTGCGCAGGCGGTAGGTGGTGCCGGCAACCATGCGCAGCGGCGCCGTCGCGCGCCACGAGGTGCTGTCGAGCAGGGCCGCCACATGGGCGTCAGCCTGTTGGGCGCGCGCTTCGGCCATGCCGATGCGGTGCCCGAGCGCGTCGAGCTGGCCCTGGACCTGGAGCTGGGCCTGCAGCGCCAGCTGGACCTGCTGCACCATCTGGCCTTGCAGTTCGGCCAGGCGGTCGGCGTTGGCGCCGACGCGCTGCAGGATCGGGTCGGCCAGGTCGAGCCGGCGGCGGTTGTTTTCGACGCCCTCTGCCACCCGCGCCACGCCCTGGTGCGCTTCGCCGAGCGAGACCAGGCCGGCCTGCAGCGCATGTTCGACGCGCGCAATCCCGGCGTGCAGTTCGGTGCGGCGCCGGTTATCCTGCTCCTCGAAGCGCAGCGCCAGGTCGGACAGGCCGATGCCGAACTTGGTGGCGAAGGGCGCGGCAAACGCGGCCAGCGCCTCGGGCGGCGCATCCTTCTGGCCGAGCACCGCGTAATCGGGGCTGACGCCATCGAGCACGTTGATCAGGCCAATCGGCGCGTCCGTGTGCAGCTGCGCCGCTTCCTGCAGGCGCAGCACCTTGTGGCGCGGGAAGCCGGCAAAGCCGGTCACGAATTCGAGCAGCGGCGACGGGATCGGTTTCAGGTGCGAGGGGTCCATGTAGAAGCTCGACGCGCCCACCACCAGGTTTTCGGGATTCGGCGTTTCCATGATCAGCAGGCCGCCCGGCAGCAGCACGCGCAGCGCTTCGGCGATCATGAGCTGGACCTGGTCGAACGGGATGTGTTCGACCAGGTGGAAGGCCGAGACCATGGCCACGCTGGCGTCGCCCTGCGCGCGCAGGGCCGACAGGGCGTCGGTCAGTTCGGCGTGCAGGCCGCGTTCGCGGCAGGCCGCCAGCATGCCTTCGTCGAGGTCGACGCCGCGCGGGGCGAAACCGTGTTCGGTCAGCAGTTCGAGCCACTCGCCGCGCCCGCAGCCCAGGTCGAGCACGGCGGCGCCGGGATACAGCGCCGCCAGCGGCGCGAAGAAGGGCTGGTACGCCATCAGGCGCGATTTGATCAGGGGCCGCGCGCCGCGGTAGCGGTCTTCAAAGGCGCGGTAAAAATTGTCGCTCATCGCAGGATCTCCACATGCGGTTCGAGCCAGCTGGTGCCGACGAATTGTTTGCGGTTCATGTTCATGACAATGAAGAGGAAGGCCAGGTCGCGCCACTCGTAGTTGTCGCCCAGATGGGTTTCGGTGCTGGTCAGCGCCGTGGTGACCGAGTAGCTGCCTTCGCCCAGGTTGAGCGGAAAGCGGAAGCGGAAGTCGATCTCTTCGCCCGCGGCCACGTCGTGCAGCGCCATGTCCATGTGGTGGGTATTGGTGCCGTACATCTGCTGGCCGAGGCGGTCCTTGATCATGTAGCCGAGCACCAGGCGCTCGAGCGGTGCATGCACGCGCACGCGAATGCGCAAGGTGACGGCGGCGCCCACGTTGACCGTCTCGAGCGCGCGCCCGGCCTCGTCTTCGAGGGTAATGGCGCTGACGCTTGCCTCGCCGCTGCCGGAACTGGTGCGGGTGCGCCCGGCCTCGGTGACGACCTGCTCGACGCCGGCGCCGTCGCGCGAGGCGATCAGCGCGTTGTAGTAGTCCATCACCTGTTCCGGACTGCCCTGCGAGGCCAGGCGGCCGCCGTCGAGCAGCAGCGCGCGCTCGCAGATCGACTGGATCGCGGCGCGGTCGTGGCTGACGATCAGCAAGGTGGTGCCGAGTTTCTGGAACTGGCGGATGCGCTCGAAGCTCTTGTGCTGGAAGTAGGCGTCGCCCACCGACAGCGCTTCGTCGACGATCAGCACGTCGGGCCGCTTGACGGTGGCCACGCTGAAGGCCAGGCGCATCTGCATGCCGGACGAGTAGACCCGCACCGGCTGGTCGATGTAGTCGCCGATGTCGGCGAACGCTTCGATCTGCGGCATCAGCTCACCGATTTCATCGACCGTCAGGCCGATCAGCTGGCCGGCCATGAAGGCGTTCTGGCGGCCGCTGAAGTCGGGATGAAAGCCCATGCCCAGTTCCAGCAGGGCGGCCACGCGGCCGGTGATGCGCACGCTGCCGGTGGTCGGCTGGGCGGTGCCGGTGATCAGCTTGAGCAGGGTGCTCTTGCCGGCGCCGTTGATGCCGATGATGCCGACCGCTTCACCGGGCGCGAGCTGGAAGCTGACGTCCCGGATCACCCACTTGAGGCGGTGGCGCGGGCCGAGGAAGGGCAGCACCCATTCCCACAGGCGGCCCCAGCGATTGTCGTACTGCTTGTAGGCCTTGCCCAGGTTGCTGACAACGATACTGCCCATCAGAGTTCATCCACCATTTCACCGGCGCGCTTGCGGAACAGCAGCAAACCCATGACGCAGCACAGCACCGTGAGCACCGCGATCGGCAGCAGGCTGGCCCAGTCGGGCATCTGGCCCTTGACCAGGATGGTCTGGTAGGCGCCGATCACGCCGGCCATCGGGTTAAACACCAGCAGTTCGCGCACCGCCGGCGGCAGCGCGCTGGCCGGGTAGACGATCGGCGTGAACCAGAACCAGAACTGCAGCAGGATGGTGAAGAACTGGCCGACGTCGCGGAAGAACACATTGAGCACGCCGAGGACCATGCCCAGGCCGATCGAAAACAGGATCTGCAGCAGCAGCACCGGATACAGCGCAAAGTAGATCCAGCCGGGGAAGGTGCCCGACAGGACCATGAAGATGGTGAACAGGCCGAAGATGATGGCGAAGTTGATGCCGGCATTGAGCACCACGATGATCGGCAGGCAGATGCGCGGAAACTGCAGCTTCTTGATCAGGTTGGCGTTTTCCAGGAACACGGTCTGGCCGCGCGTGGTGATTTCGGCGAACAGGCCCCAGGTCAGCGCGCCCGCGCACAGGTAGATACTGTAGGCGAAGGTCGAATCGACGCCCTGCAGGCGGCTGCCCATCACTTCCGAGAAAATGACGGTGTAGACGATCACCATCGCCAGCGGATTGAGGACGGTCCAGACGGCGCCGAACAGGGAATTGCGGTACTTGGACTGGAATTCGCGCTTGACGCTGCCGAGCACGAAGCCGCGGTAGCGCCACACGCCGCTGAACATCGACAGCGAGATCATGCGCGCGCGGCGCGGACGGACAGCGCGCAAGTGCGGAGGGGCGTGGCTCGCGCACTGGCGGCTAACAGCAGGGTCAGGGGTTGGATCGTGTCGATTTTCATATGGGAAAAGTAGGGTCGCGGAGGGGCCACCGGTTCAGCTGCCCGCGGCCGCCATGGCCTGCGCGGGCGCCAGCCGGACTGCCGCGGGATCCCTGCCGCCGCTGTTACCGTGGCGTCAAAGGGGCTTAGGATTATAGCATGCAGCCCCTGCGCCAGCCGGTGGGAATGGTGTCGCTCGCGCCGCTGCCGGCCCCCTGCGGCGCGATCTGGCCGCAGGCATGCACAGCCGTTATAATATTGCACCTTTACACGCCATTTTCCCCACATGCAAAATCCTCCCGTCCAGCGCGCCAAGGCGGATGCCGACGCCGCTTCCGGTACCGGCAAGCTGGCCGGCATCGACCTGTTGCGCTTTGGCAGTGCGCTGGCGGTGCTGCTGTGGCATTACCAGCATTTTTCCTTCGTGGCCAACCAGGGGTTCGCGTTCCAGACCGAAGCCCAGCCGCTGTTCGGACTGCTGTCCCTGTTCTATCGCTATGGCTTGTACGGGGTGCAAGTGTTCTGGTGCATTTCGGGATTGATCTTTTTCTGGAAGTACGGGCAGGCGCTGGCCGACAAGACGGTCGGCGCCGGACGCTTTTTCCTGCTGCGTTTTTCGCGCCTGTATCCGCTGCACCTGATTACCCTGCTGCTGGTGGCGGGCGGGCAAGCGCTGTATGCGAGCACTCACTCTTGGTATTTTGTCTACAAGGATAACAGCCTGTCGAGTTTCTTCTTGCAGCTCGGCATGGCAAGCCACTGGTTCTTTCCGCGGACGGGGTTTTCCTTCAATGCCCCGATCTGGAGCGTGTCGCTGGAAGTGATCGCTTACTTGTTCTTCTTTTGCTTCAGCCGCGTCGCCGGCGTGGGCGCGCTGGCCACCGTGGGCGCGCTGGCCGCGCTGGGGCTGGCGCGCTACGCCAGCGAGCTGCCGGTGATCGAATGCCTGCTGTTTTTCTATCTGGGCGGGGTGCTGGCGCTGCTGGACCGGCGCAGCGCCGGCTGGAGCGCGGTGGCGCGCCATGGCCTGGGCGTGGCGCTGGCCGTGGCGCTGATGGGGCTGGTGGCGGCCACCGCGGCCGGCACCATCAAGCCCGAGCACGCCATTTTCGGCATCGTGCCGGTGATGGTGTATCTGATGCTGCAGTATGTGCGGCCGGCCCACGCGGGCGTGCAGAAGCTGTTTTCCAGCCTGGGCAACCTCACCTATTCGAGCTACCTGCTGCATTTTCCGCTGCAGCTGGCCATCGCGCTGGTGTGCGGTGCGCTCGGACGCGCCATTCCGTGGCGCTCGCCGTGGCTGCTGCTCGGTTTTCTGGGGGCGACGTTCGTGCTGTCCTTTTTCTGCTACCGCCATGTGGAGCGGCCGCTGCAGGCGTGGATCCGGGCGCTGGGGCGGCCCGGCGCCTTAGGTTTCCATCAGCGCGAATACCTGTTCCGGGCGCGCAACGCGCTTGTGGGCGCGCGTAATGCTGGCCCACAGTGAGGGCGCGGCGGCGCTGTGCGTGAGCGCAAAGCCGGCCGGCAAGCGGCACAGGTCGAGGATCAGGCCTTCGCCGGCCATGTCGATTTCGTGCCGCAGCGACCAGTCGCGCTCGAACACCATCACCTTGCCGGACGTGAAGTCGCGCGACTTGCGCTCGGTGAGGGCGGACACGCCCACGCAGCGGGTGCTGGCGTCGAACGCCACGCCGCGCGGAAAGCCGCCGGTGTCGAGCACGAAGCCGGAGTCGCTCAGCAGGCGGCTTTCGGCCGAGGAACAGGAATACAGTTCGCCGTCCTCGCGCCAGATATTGTGGCCGCAGTTGCCCATGGCGACGGTCTGCACCAGTTGGCGCGTTTCCAGCGAAAAGCCGAGCAGTTCGCTCGGACCGCGGTTGTGCGCCAGGATCCAGACCAGGCCCTGGTCGAACATGAAGGAATTGAAATGGTTGACGTCGCCGGCATCTTGCGCGCCCAGCGGATACCAGCGCTCCCACACCTGGCCATCCCAGATGGCGATCATGTTGTCGTGTGAACTGGTGAGCCACAGCTTGCCGTCGTGCCAGGCGATTTCGTGCAGGTCGCGCAGGGGGAAGGGCGCTTGCAGGCGCTCGCACAGCCTGAGCGAGCGGTCGAACACGAGCACCTCGCCGCGTTCCTCGGATGGATCGACGTCGGACGACACCAGCCGGTTGCGGGCGGCGACGAACAGCTTGTTCTCGTTATGGGCGATGCCGTAGTACAGCCCGTGACCGCGGTCGAGCACGTGTGCGTGGCCGCTGCTGGTGTCGAGCAATAGAAAGGATTGTGATGTAGTAATTAGTAAATTCATGAGGCAAGAGACCGTGGTGACGTGATGCGCCTGTCGCAATGTTGCACGCGCGGCGCCTTATGCCGCTAGGCGGCAATCGAATCGGCGATTATAACGTGAAGGCTGAGTCGGCCCGCAACAGGAAAGAATTTCACACCGGATCGGCCATGCGTTGCAGCTCAAGAACCGGGTCCAGATTGACCACGCCGCTCCAGATGATGGCGTCCAGATTGCGCAGCACGCTGAAGGCGCTGGCGTCCTGCACGCGCGCCAGGGTCTGGCGGAAATCGCCGTCGCCGGCGCCGCCTTCGGCCACCCCGGCGGTGATGGTGTATTCGCCGGGCGCGAGCGCCGCCTTGAAGGAAAATTCGGCGGCCACGGCTTCGCCGGCGGCGACCGCGCCGATCGGGCGGCGCATGCAGTAGGTGTTGGTCATGAACACGGCTTCGCCGCGCGCATTGCGGATCTGAAAGCCGATGTGCGGGTCGGCAAACGCGGCGCTGAACAGGACCTCGACCCGCACCGTGGCGACGCGGTCGCTGATGACGGTGGCCACCGGGCGCTCGTCGGCATACAGGCCGATGGCGCGGATCAGGGCGCCGCCGCGCTCGAAGGAGCCGACGGCGGCCGCAGCCGGCAGCGGGGCGGGAGCCGGCGCGGGAGTCGGGGCAGTAGCCGGAGCCGTGGACTCGGCAGGCGCGGGCGCCGGCGTTTCAGCGGCACTCGCTGCCGGCAACGTGGCCGCCTTGGCGGCCGCCAGGGCGGCTGGCGGTGGTGCGGGCGGCTTGCCGTCGCGCTGGTTGAGCACGTGGGCGTTGTACAGGTCGATCACTTCGCGCGGGGTGCTGTCGAGCGCGACCTGGCCTTCGCTGATCAGGATCGCGCGGTTGCACAGCGAATACACGGCGCCCATGGCGTGCGAGACGAACAGCAGCGTGCTGCCGGCATGGCAATACTCGCGGATGCGCTCGAAGCACTTTTGCTGGAAGAAGACGTCGCCCACGGCCAGCGCTTCATCGATGATCAGGATGCCGGGCCGCACGGCGGTGGCCACGGCGAACGCCAGGCGCACCTGCATCCCGCTCGAATACACGCGCACCGGCTGGTCGATGTAGTCGCCGATTTCGGCGAAGGCTTCGATCTCGGGCATCAGCAGTTCGATTTCCTCGACGCTCAGGCCGATCAGCTGGCCGGCCATCAGGGCGTTCTGGCGCCCCGTGAAGTCGGGATGGAAACCCATGCCCAGTTCCAGCAGCGCGGCCACGCGGCCGGTCAGGTGCACCGCGCCGGTAGTCGGCTGGGCGGTGCCGGTGATCAACTTGAGCAGGGTGCTTTTGCCGGCGCCGTTGACGCCGATGATGCCGACCGCCTCGCCCTGGGCGATGCTGAAATTAATGTCGCGCAACACCCACTTGAGGCGGTGGCGCTGGCCGAGGAAGGGCAGTGCCCATTCGAGCAGGCGCGACCAGCGGGTCGGATATTGCTTGTATGCTTTGCCGAGCTGGCTGACCTGGATACTGCCCATCAGCGCATGCTCCGTGGGCGCGAAATTGCTATCGTCATAGAACATTCAATGGTTAAGGCCGGCGCGCCGGGGTGGGCGATTATACAGCAGGCATGCGCGCGGCCGCGCTGTGGGGGGCTGCACGGCAGGCGTCCGGATTGCCGCTCGCGGGATGAACTGCTATCATGACGGCCAAGAAAAAAATAACAATTGAACAAGCAGCGGCGCCTGGCAAGAGCAGCGGAACTTTTAGGAAAACGATGGAACGGTCCTGGGTGTACATCCGCTTTAATACGCGTAACGACAACGACAATCCCCTGCCGTGGCGGGTGCTGACCGAGCGCGGCCGGGTCGATGGCGTGCTCGAACTCGACCAGCAGTTCGCCGCCGAGGTGCGCTTCACCGCCACCGCCGTGACGTCCTGCGACGAAGTCGAAGCCGGCGTGCTCAAGTGGCACCTCAAGGCCCATGGCTACCTGGCCTGGGACGGCGACGTGTGCACCGTGTGCGACCAGCCGGCCGCGTCATGAGCGCGCCGGTCCATCCCGATCTGACCTGGCAGCAGCACCCGGTCGACCGCGCGCGCCGGGCTGCCAGCAAGCAGCAAAATCCCTGTCTGTTGTGGTTCACGGGCCTGTCCGGCGCGGGCAAGAGCACGGTGGCCGGCATGGTCGAGCGCAGCCTGGCGGCGCGCGGCGCGCACACCTATCTGCTCGATGGCGACAATCTGCGCCATGGCCTGTGCCGCGACCTGGGCTTCGGCGCGGCCGACCGGGTCGAAAATATCCGCCGCGCCGGCGAAGTGGCGCGCCTGATGACAGACGCAGGATTGATCGTGTTGAGTGCCTTTATTTCACCGTTCCGCTCGGACCGGGAGTTGGTGCGCAGCTTGATGCCGGCCGGCGAATTCATCGAGATTTTTGTCGATGCGCCGCTGCACGAGTGCGAACGGCGCGATCCGAAGGGGCTATACGGCAAGGCGCGCGCCGGGCAGTTGCCCAACTTCACGGGACTCGATTCACCGTACGAGGCGCCGCAGCAGCCCGAGGTGCGGCTCGATACCCTGCGTGACGACGCCGAGACCTGTACCGCGCAGGTGATGGCGTATCTGGAGCGCAGCGGGTTGATCGCGCCGGCGTAAGCGCCGGCGCGCATCACGTCTGCGCCAGCTTCTGCAAGGCCGCCGGATCGAGAATGATCAGCCGGTGCGTGCCTTTTTCGATAATCCCCTGCTGCACCAGGGTCAGCAAGGTGCGCGTGACGGTCTCGCGGCTGGTATTGATCATGTTGGCGATATCCTGGTGGGTCGGCAGGTTTTCCACCACTTCCACATCGCCGTCCTTCTTTTCCTTGAGCAGTTCCAGGAAGGTATAAATGCGCTTGGCTGTGTTGTGAATGCTGAGCAGCGCGCGGAACTGCGAATCGCGCTGCACTTTTTCCGCCAGAAAGCGCAGCATGTGATTGGCCACCGATGGCGAGTGCGAAAACAGATGCAGCGCCGTGTTGCGCGGCAGCAGGGCCACCATCACCGGACTGAGCGCCACCACCGACGCCGAGCGGGTCGAGCCGTTAATCACGGCAATTTCGCCGAAGAAGTCGCCCGGCGCGAGCATGCGCAAGCCGATCGCGCGCCCATCCTCGGTCACGTCGATCACTTGCAGCTGGCCCGATAGCAGAAACAGCAGGCTGTCGCCGCTGGCCCCTTTTTGCAGCACCACATCGCGCTTGGCATAGGTGCGGATGCGCAAATCCGTCATCACCTGGCGCATTTCATCTTCGCTCAGGTTGGCGAGCAGGGGAATCTTGCGCAGATGAATCTGAAAGCTGATCTTGTTCTGCGAATCCTTGGGCACCGGCATGACCGAGCCGGCGTCAGCCTCGCTGACCGGCGCGCCATGCTTGGGCGCGGACACGATGTTATTGTTGTCTGTACTCATGCAAATACTTCCGTCATTGATAGGCGTGCAGCAGCGGTGCGCACAGCGCCACCGTGGCGATGCCGGCGGCATTGGCTGCCATGTCGCGCCAGCAAAATTTCCGTCCGGGCACCAATTCCTGCAGGATTTCGATCAGCAGGCCGGCCAGCAGCAGGCCCAGCAAGCTTACTTGCAGGATCCATCCTCCAGGCACCATGCGGGCCAGCAAGAGGGCGAGGACGCCGAAGGCGAGAAAGTGCAGCAGTTTGTCGTTCGGTAAAGGCGGCAGCCATTCGTTCGGAACCAGGCAGCCTGCCACGATAGCAACCGTGCCCAGTAAAAACAAGATCAATTCCCAAGTCATAAAGTCCACATCAACAGTCGGACCGCCGGCAGCGATTGCACCCGCGGTTCCGCCAGCAGCGTGCTGGACTGTTATCTTACCAGTTGTCGGTGCGCCAGCTGAACTGGACCGCATGGCTGTCGTACCGGAACAGGGGAATGTTCTCGCGGTTCCAGGTGCGCCGCAGTTCCAGTTGCAGGGCGCTGTGGGTGCCGACCGGCACCTGCAGGCTGGCGCGCAGCTGGGTGGTGTCCTGCCGCCGCGTGGTGTCGATCAGGCCCGGCGAATAGGCATGATCGCTGCGCCACGACTGGCGGCTGACGCCCACTTCGCCGATGGCCTTGTCGCCCAGCGCGCCGAAGACATTGGCCGAGCCGTACCAGCCGGCACGGTCGCCCCCCGGACGGCTGTCGCGGCCATGGTCGGCCAGCACGCCGGCCGCGAGCACCACGCTGGCGCGTTTGGCGCTCCAGGCCACGGTACTGCCCAGGTCCAGCGTGTGCGAATCGTAATAGCGCCGGGTCGGATATTCGGCCCCGCTGTAGCCGGCCGTGAGCGACCAGCTGGTCGCTTCGCCCAGCGCCACCGGCGGCGTGGCGCGCAGCAGCACCTGGCCCTGGCGCTGATACAGGTCGCCGCCCAGGCGCACCAGGCCGAAAGCGGCCGTGGCGCGTCCGTTCCAGGCGCCGGCGCTCCATGGCTTTTCCAGCGCCAGCAAGCCCGAACTGGTGTCCTGGCTGTCGACGCGGCTGTGGCGCAGCGCGCGCAGCTGGGCGATGAGCAGCGTGCCGCGGCTGCCGAGCGGCTGGTTGAAGTCGCCCGAAAGTACATTGAAATGATCGCCCTTGGGCAGCGAATCGGGGCCGAGTTCCACCTGGGACAGCTTGTCGCCGCTGCCGACGGTGATGAAGCGGTTGCTCGAGCCCTGGTTGACGTTGCTGTCGTAGCCGCGTCCGAGCTTGAACGACATGGCGCGCCGCGCCACCTGCGCTCCCTTGCAGCCGGTCTTGCGGTAGTGGGCGATCAGTTCGCGGATCGCGGGCGGCGGGTTGAAGCGCGTTTCGATCTGCTCGAACATGCGCTCGGCCTCGGATTCGTTGCCCAGCGAGCAATGGCTGATGGCCAGGTCGAGCCAGGCTCCCGCGTGCAGCGAATTTTTCTCCAGCAAGCGTTCGAGTTTGCCGGTGGCTTCGTCGGGCCGCCCTTCGGACAGGGCGCGCACGGCGTCGAGGTAGAGTTTTTCTTCCTGGACAGCCGCCGCCGCGGCCGCCGCGCCATTGTCGTCGGCGCTCGCGTCGGACGGCGCCAGGCTGGCCTCGGCGGCTGCCTCGGGAACGGCCTCGGCAGCGGCCTCGGCAGCGGCTGCGCTGGCCGCGCCATTGGCGGCGGGCGCGGCCGCCCCGTCGGCTTGCTGGGCGTGGGCGGCGGCGCACAGGGTGGCGCCGGCCAGCAGCAGGGTCCATGGCGCGCGCCTCATGCGGCCGCCTCCAGCGTGTAGAGCTGCATCGGGTGCTCCTTGCCGCGCAGGGTGTGTTGTCCCAGGCTGATGAAACGGTGACGTTTGGCGTAGGCCACGGTGCCCTCGCCGATGATGACGTCGTGAGGGAAGTCGCGCGCCGCCTGTTCCAGGCGCGAGGCGGTGTTGACGCTGTCGCCGACCGCTGTATAGATGCTGCGGAAGGCGGTGCCGTAGTCGCCCACCATGGCCGGGCCGCTTTCGATACCGATGCGCACGCGCAGCGGCTGGCCGCCGGCGCGCACCCGCGCCCGGCTCAGCATGGTCACTTCGCGCAGGATGTGGGCGGCGGCGTCGAGCGCCAGGTCGGCGTGCTCGTCGTTGGGAATCGGCGCGCCCCAGAAGGCCACCAGGCCGTCGCCCGTGTATTTGTCGAGCGTGCCGCGCTGTTCCAGCACCGGACGGGTCAGGCAGTCGAGGAAATCGGTGGTCAGGCGCGCCGCTTCTTCGACCGGCAGCGATTCGACCTGGGTGGTGTAGCCCTGCATGTCGGCGATCAGGGTGGTCACCTGCAGGCTGCGCGGGGCCAGCGGGTTTTTCAGGCCGCTGCGCAGCAGTTCGTCCACCACTTCGCCGGCCACGTAGCGGCGCATGGTGTCGAGCAGGCGGCGCGAGCCGGACTGCGCCAGCTGCCAGTGGAACGGCACGCCCACGGCCAGCAGGAACAGGATCGCCAGCAGCGGGCCGCTGACGGAAAAATGGGCGTCGTGGGCGCTCAGGCCGTAGGCCAGGGCCAGCCAGGCCAGCGCGGCGGCGCCCAGCATCAGTACATTGAAGGCGGCCGACAGGCGCGCGAAGGTCAGGCTGGCCAGGGCCGCCACGGCGGCGGCGAACAGGACCGCCAGCAGGCGCCCGGGCCAGGGCGCCGGCGCCAGGCCGCTGTCGCGGTCGAGCAGGGTGGTGAGCATGGCCGCGTGCACCAGCAGGCCGGCGCTGTTGCGCCCCATGGGCGAGGCGACCCGGTCGCCGATGCTCAGCGAGGACGAGCCGATCAGCACCAGGCGCCCGGCCACCAGCGACGGTTCCACGCGCCCGGCCAGCACGTCGCCGGCCTTGGCCACCAGATAAGCGTCGAGCGAGCGGGTAAACGGCACGCGCACGAAGCCATCCTCGCGCGCGCCCGGGGCCACTTTGGGCGGTTCGCCGCAGCAGTCGAGCAGGGCGCGCGCCAGGGTCGGGTAGCGCCGTCCTTCGAACCAGGTATACATAGGGACGCGCCGCAGCACGCCGTCGGGATCGGGCAGCACCCCGATATTGCCCACGTGCGGGGCCGCGGCCAGGCCGGCGTGGTTGGCCATGTAGCCATAAGCCGGCACCGCGCCGGCAGCGCCGGCGGCCGTGCTGCCGCCGGCGGGCTTGCCGAAACGCAGTGGCTGGGGGCGCTGTTCGTAGTCGAAGACCTGGGCCAGCACCACCGGCCCCTGTTGCGCCAGCATGGCCAGGCGGGCGTCGCCGCCGGGTTCGCCCGGCTCGCCCTGGATGATGTCCAGCGCCACACCGCGCGCGCCGTCGGCCAGCAGGGTTTCGACCAGGTCGGCCAGGCGCGTACGCGACCACGGCCAGGGATGGGCGGCCAGGCTGGTTTCATCGATGTCGACCACCAGGATGCGCTGCTCGAGGGTATCGACCGCCTGGGCCACCACGAAGCGGTCGCGCAGCCACTCGTCGGCGGCGTCGAGCGCGGACGGGCCGCGCGGCAGCTGCGCCCACGCGGCCAGCAGCAAGGCGGCGAGCGGGATGGTCAGGTGCAGAAAAGAGGCGGAAGGTAGGCGCAAGTTGACCAGTACTGTGGAAAGTATCCCCGCGCCATCTGATGCTTAAACAGAAACGTTGCCGAGGTAAAATAGCTGCAAGTATAACGCCTGTAGCGCGTCAAGGCCATCGGGAGTGTGTCTGCATGTCCCGCGGCGCACACATTATGCAGAGCAACAGGTGTCACGCTTGTCGCACGAACGTCGCAGAATTGTATCGGGATGCAAAAATGTGACGCAGAACACGTTTTCGGTGGGGCGATGAGAGCATAATCTCAATTAGTAAGGGAGAATTTATGTTTAGTCAATCAATTATCAGAGCTGGATTCATGTCTGTCGCGTTCGCCGCATCGTGCGCCGCGCTGCCCCACGCCGTTGCCGGCGAAGCGGGCCGCATCGTGTTCGTGACCGGCGAGGTGCAGGTGGCCAGCCGCGCCGCCGTGCTCGACAGCGCCGTGCAGGAGGGCGACGAGCTCAGTACCGGCGCCCAGGGCTACGTCTATATGAAGACCGTGGACGGCGGCTTCCTGATCCTGCGTCCGAACAGCAAGGCGCGCATCATCGCCTACAAGGTCGACGCCGCCAATCCGGCCAATACGCGCGTCAAGCTCGAGCTGCTCAGCGGCGTGGCGCGCAGCATTTCCGGCCAGGGCGTCAAGCTGTCGCGCCAGAACTACCGCTTCAATACGCCGGTGGCCGCCATCGGCGTGCGCGGCACCGATTTCATCGTCTCCACCGACCAGCAAACCTCGCGCATTGCCGTGGTCTCGGGCGGGGTGGTGGTGAGCGGCTTTGCCGGCGCCTGCCGCCCGGAAGGCGGGGGCCCTTGCGAGGGCACGGCCAGCCGCGAACTGTTCGCCGGCCAGCGCGGCATGCTGCTGCAGGTCGAGCGCGGGCAGAATATTCCCAAGTTGCTCAACAGCCCGGCCAGCAATCCGGACAAGGTCGTCCCGCCACGCCCGGACGAGCCGTCAGGCCAGGCCGCCACGACCGTGCCGGCCACGCCGGGCTCCGGGGTCAGCCTCGATGCGCAGAAAGACAACAGCAAGCAGATCGCCAAGGCGGCGGTGGCCAACAGCGTCAACAATAACAACAACAACAACAACGGCGGCACCGGCGTGCCGCCGAAGCCGGCCGTGGTGGTGCCGGTACCGGTGCCGGACGTGCCGAAAGGTCCCGAAGTCATCTGGGGCCGCTGGGAGCGCATCGCCAATACGCCGCCCGACCCGGCCGTCATCGAACGCTTGAGCAATCCCGACTATAACCAGGGCTACGTGCTGGGCGCGTATGCGGTGCGCAGGCAGCTGACCAGCAACCTGGTACTGCCGACCGAAGGCACGGCGTCGTTCGCCCTGCAGAGCGGCGAAGCGACCCTGCAGCGCACCGGCGGCGATGCGCTGGGCGCCACCATCGGCGACGCCAGCCTCAAGGTCGATTTCGGCAAGAAGACCTTCGTCACCAGCATGATGGTCTACAGCCCGGAAACGCAGATGAAAGTGACCGGCGTGGGCGACGTGCTTTCCAAGGGCGACCTGTACAACCAGGCCGTCTCGAATTCGCTGATCCGCGGCTACCTCAGTGGCGACAAGGGCACTGCCGCGACGTTCATCTTCAAGTCGCGCAACGATCCGAACCTGACCGCCGAGGGTATCACCCAATGGGCGCGCTGACGTCCCTGGGAGGCGCGATCATTCCCGCCTTTGTATTATCCGGATCGCCGGTTTATTAACTGCGCGATTATCAGTTCCAAGGCCGCCGATAAGGCGGCCTTTTCTTTTGCTGTTTATTTCGCAGAACCGCTTATGGAAACGTGGGGCCAAACATAATCGTTTCCAAAGGACAAGGGTGGTAATTGAACACGCTTTGGGGCGGGAGCGCCGAATGCAAGGGCGCGCGGGCAGGCGCGCGGGGCGTGGAGTACCTTTTGACGGCCCAAAAAGCGCATATGGATATTCGCCTTATTAAGCCGGTCTTAAAACGGTGGGATTTAAGCCGGCGCGCCGCGCGTATTATCCGGCGCAAGCGGGCGGGCAATGAAACGCATAAAAATGCGGCAGCGCAGCGTTGGTTGCACAATAAAGCAGCAAAATTTGTTCAAGAGCAAAATATAAAGCCAAAAAATCGGGAAAAAAGTGCGAATAGTCCGTGATTTGTGATGGCGGTCACAACCTGTGCCCCACGATGTGGCAATATACTCCCTGTTCTGCAAAAAAGGCGTCTGGCGGGGTACTTCTACCCCTCCCGAGCCGCAGAAATTTGGTTATATCTATTCATTTAAAGGATCAATCATGGCCGCAGCAACTGAGTACACAAAAGTAGCACAAGAACTTTACATTTCCTATTTCGGTCGTCCGGCTGACCCTGCTGGTCTGGCAGCCATGACTGCTGCGCTCGCGGCTGCGGATGCTCCTACGTCGACCTCCGGCCTGGAAACCGCCTACAAAGAGGGCAATGTCGCTGTTAAAGAACTGATCGACAGTTTCGGCACCAGCGCTGAGTCCCAGGCTCTGTACGCTGGCGCGACGACCACCCAGTTCGTCACCGCGATTTTCCAGAACCTGTTCAACCGCGCTCCTCTGGAAGCCGGCCTGACCTTCTGGAAACAGCAGATCGATACCGGCGCAATCACCAAAGCTGGTGCCGCCCACGCCATCCTGGAAGGCGCAGTCGCAATCGCCGGCGGCGCTGACGCTGCTGTCATCGCACGTAAAGTCGCTGTTGCAGAAGGCTTCACCACCGCTGTCGACACCGACAACGAAATCACCGCCTACAAAGGCGCTGCCGCTGCTGCCGAAGCACGCAAGCTGCTCGCTAACGTCAACGGCACCACCGATGTTGCCGTGTACCAGTCGACCGTCAACACGACCATCGCCAACCTGGTGCTGGGCACTGTTCCTGGTTCGAGCCTCGACCTGACCATCAACAAAGATGCGCTGGTTGGTACCGCTCTGAACGACACCTTCATCGCTACGTTCGCCAATAACGACAACACCCTGCAAGCTGGCGACCGTATCAACGGCGGCGGCGGCAACGACACCCTGCGTGCCGACCTGGGCGATTCGAACAACTTCGCAATGCTCGTCGAAACGACCAGCGTCGAGACCGTTGTTCTGCGCGCACAAGCTATTTCGCGTGACAGCACCGACAACAACACCGAGCGCACCAGCAAGACGCAAATCGATGCCCAGGACATGGTAGGCGTTCTGCGTTGGGAAGACCGCGACAGCCGCGCTGATCTGCAAATCGAAGATGTCCGCATCCTCCCTTCGCAAATCACCCGCGACATCACCATCGCCATGGTTGGCACCGATCCAGGTAACGTCGATTTCGGCCTGTACTTCGATCAGCACTCCCTGCGCGCAGCTCCTGTTGCCCAGAGCGGCGCCACGATGCGTCTGCAACTGATGGACACCCGCGCATCCGATGCGTCGCTGCCACCACTGACCAGCAATCCATACAACGGCTTCACGTTCAAACTGGACGGCAAGGCAATCGTTGTTCGCTCGCAAGAGATCGACCAGGCTAAAAACTACGACGAACTGTTGATCGCAGTGAAAGCCGCTGTTGCCAACACCCCTGGCATCCAGAATTTCAAAGTCGAAAAAGGCGTTACCTTTACCGCTGTCGATACCCAGTCGGGCCGTCCACAGACCGGTACTGAAATCAACATCACCAACCCAGGCGCGGGCGTTATCGCTATCGACAGCGAATCGGGCTGGTTGGCTGAAGCCGCAGTGCCAGCAAACTCCGGTCTGCACACCGCGATCCTGACCGACACCCCTGCAACCCAGGCGTTCAAAGTCACCAGCACCATCATCCTGGACGACGTGGGCCGTGGCTCGAACGGTGGCGATCTGGTCATCGGTGGTCTGTCGGTTGGCGACACCTCGAACTCGAAAGGCGTTGAGCGTTTCGAAATCACCGTTGAGCGTACCAGCAAGCTGCAAACGATCAACTCGACCAACAACACCCTGGAAGAAGTTGTTCTGGTCAACGGCGTTACCAAAGGTAACCTGTCGGTCATCGGCAACCAGAACCTGATCAACTCGGCTCTGAACCCGAACGCCCTGTTCCCACTGACCCCGCTGGTCGATGTCCTTGGTCTTCCAGGCACCATCGGTGGCCTGCCAACCGGCGGCACCCCAGTTGGCACCCGTAGCGACTTCCCAATGCCTGGTACCGTTTCCCAGCGCGGCGGCAGCCAGCATGGCGACATGTATGGTTTCCATGACGTTCGCCTGATCGACGGTTCGACCCTGAGCGGCGACCTGAGCTTCACCGCTGTCGTGACCGACCGTTCGATCGCCAAGTACGTCAACAAGGTCGACACCCAGGCTGACGCTGCTGTTGACAACATCGCCTTCACCTACACCGGCGGCACGGGCAACGACACCATGATCGTCGATCTGGACGCAGCCGTTGCTGGCAGCCGTGCACGTATCGAAAGCGGCCTGGAAGACTTCACGTTCGGCCTGAACGGCGGCGCTGGTAACGATGCACTGACCCTGCGCATCGCTCCTGCTGTTGCTGGTGGCGGCGTTACCGCAACCACCAACTGGGCTAACAACCAGGATCTGAACAACAACATCAGCATCAGCGGCGGCGACGGCAACGACACCATCCGCAAACTGGGCGATGGCGACACCCGCATCTCCGGCGGCGCAGGCGACGACACCATCTACAGCGAAAACACCGGCCGTCAGCCTGTGAACGTTCTGGTGTACGGTTCGACCACGCCTGTTGCAACCTCGACCAACGCAGCATGGGTATTCAACACCGTTGACCAGGTCGCTCTGACCCTGGACGCCGACCGTTTCGTCAGCGACACCCGTTCGGACTTCAACAACACCTACTTCCTGTACAACACGAAAGTAAACGTGACGTACAAAGGTATCGTGTCGACGATCACCCTGGCAAACAGCACGACCTACACCGCAACCGACCTCGACATCAACCAGGCGATCAAAAAAGCGATCAACCTGGATCCAGTGCTGAGCAAGCTGCTGGTCGCAACCGATGCTGAATCGAACGCACTGCACGTCACGGCGCTGACCGATGGCCTGCACGCTGTCACCGATCTGTCGATCGCCCTGGTTGCTCCAACCACCGGCCTGTCGGCTGCCGACATCACCGCTGCTGCCAAGGCATACGGTATCGTTGCTGACGCAACCGGCGCCAATGTGTACGCTGCCATGGTCAACTCGATCAATGCATTCGGCATCAAAGGCGATTACAACTCGGCCTTCGCTACCGCGCTCGATCCAGTTCTGCCAGCAACGTTCGTTGCAATGACCGGCGCTGAAAGCGCTGCGATCAGCGACAACATCATCACCGGCGGCACGGGTAATGACGTTATCGTCCTGGGCAACAAGGAAGTCATCGCAGTTGATCTGGCTGCTCCAACCGCGACCGAGTTCGCTGTATCGAACAACGAAACCGTTGTCTACGCTCCTGCATTCGGCAACGACACGATCGTCAACTTCGACGTGACCGGCGCTGGCATCGATCACTTGGACTTCACGGCACTGGGCGGCACCACGCTGACCAACACCCTGACGACCGACAAGTCGATCACCATCGGTACCGCGATCAATGTTGCACTGACCGAGACCGCAATCACGGCTCTGTACGCTGCTAACAACGTTGCTGCCCAGACCCACGTGTACGTGGCTGTTGATTCGGTTACCTCGATCGGTACCGTGTACCAGATCGCCGATGCAATCGGTGCAAACACCGCGACCATCGTCAAGGCTGGCACCATCGATCTGGCTCAAACGATCACCGCAGGCACCTCGCTGTGGAACTCGCTGACCCAGGCTAACTTCGTCAACTCCGAAGCAGCTAACTACTACCTGCTCGAAGGCGCAGCTGGTGGCGTACCTGCAGCGATCATTCCACCGAACGCTGTTGCTTACACCATGACTGGTGCTACCGGCTACAACGCTGGTAACAACAACAACGTCACGATCACCGTCGCTAACAACGGTACGTACAATTCGACGGTCAGCAACTTTGCTACTGGCGACAAGTTCGTGTTCGCTGCTGGTACCGTTGTGACTGTTGCTGACGGCGCCGCAGGCGACAATGAAGTGACCCTGACCGCGACCAACGGCGGTAACGTTCAGACCATCGTGGTGCAAACCCCGATCGCTGCCCCTATCGTTGACCCGATCGCTGACGTTGCTGCGTTCAACACGTTCTTCGGCGCTGGTACGATCGTTGTTTCGGGTGCTGCTACGACCCCAATCAACTCGGCAGTCGCTTCGATCGACGCTTCGGTTGGTAACGTGACGTTCAGCGTTGCTACCGGTACCTACACGACCAACGTGACCGGCTACGCCGCTGCTGACGTGTTCCAGTTCGTGACCGGCAGCGTCCTGTCGATCGTCAACACCAACCTGGCCGACGGCATCATCGATGTGGTCGCAACCAACGGTGGCACCACCACCACCCTGCACCTGACCGGTCTGAACAATGCAGATGACACCGCTGTTGCTACCAGCGTTGCCAACTTCAACACCACCTACGGTGCTGGTTCGCTGGTTGTTATGTAATAATTAGTCCCTGTAGCAAGGAATCGCGGGCCTTCGGGCCTGCGTTTTCAAGCCACGCAAAAGGCCAGGCTCACCGCCTGGCCTTTTTTCATCCGCCTGCCGTTCGCGAACGGCACCATTGCAGATCTGATACTGCACACAGTAAATCTTCTCTGGTGTTAAAACCTTGCTTATGCTAAGCTTTTGAACTTGTGATCCACATCACATTTCCAAGCGGATTTTTTTGACATCCTGGCGCCCGGTTCCCTGCTGTTCGCCTCACCGGCCCCGTGCAGCCCGCATCAGGATCGGGAAGCAGCCGCTGTCCGCTCTGTCCCTCGTGAATTACTAATGAATTGTGCTGGTCTCAAATGAAAAAACTTCTCGATAAAAAGAACGAAATTGGGCAAGCGCTGCTCACGTTCAAGAGCACCTTCTATACCGTCGGCGTATTCAGCGCCATCACCAACCTGCTGATGCTGGTGCCGTCCCTGTACATGCTGCAGGTGTACGACCGCGTGCTGGCCAGCCAGAACGAAATCACCCTGCTCATGCTGACCCTGCTGATGCTGGGCGCCTACGTGCTCATGAGCGCGCTGGAACTGATGCGCAGCCTGATCCTGGTGCGGGTCGGCGCCGCCTTCGACATGCAGATGAACAAGCGCGTGTATACGGCCGCGTTTGAAAAGAATCTGAAAAAGGCCGGCGGCAATGCCGGCCAGGCCTTGAGCGACCTGACCAATATCCGCCAGTTCCTGACCGGTAACGCGCTGTTCGCCTTCTTCGACGCGCCATGGTTCCCGATCTACCTGATCGTGATCTTCTTCTTCCAGCCGCTGCTCGGCTGGTTCGCGCTGGGCGGCACCGCCATCCTGGTGATCCTGGCCGTGGTCAACGAACGCGTGTCGCACAAGCCGCTGGCCGAAGCGAGCACCACCTCCATCATGGCCGGCAACATGGCCACGAATAATCTGCGCAATGCCGAAGTCATCGAAGCGATGGGCATGCTGCCGAACCTGCAGGCACGCTGGTACAAATTGCACAGCAAGTTCCTGGAATTGCAGGCCGAAGCGAGCCAGAAGGCCGGTACCGTCGGCGCCATCACCAAGTTTGTCCAGGTGTCGCTGCAATCGCTGATCCTCGGCCTGGGCGCCTTGCTGGTTATCGAAGGCAAGCTGACCCCGGGCATGATGATCGCCGCCTCGATCCTGGTCGGCCGCGCCATGCAGCCGGTCCAGCAAGTGATCGGCGTGTGGAAATCGTTCGCCGGCGTGCGCAGTTCGTATGAACGCCTGGAAACGCTGCTGGAAGAGAACGAAGAGCGCAAAGAAAACATGAGCCTGCCCAAGCCAACCGGCCACCTGCAGATCGATAACATCACCGCCGGCCCGCCGGGCGCCGCCACGCCGGTGCTGAAAAGCGTCAGTTTCGGCGTCGAGCCAGGCGATGTGCTGGCCGTGATCGGGCCCAGCGGTTCGGGCAAGTCGACCCTGGCGCGCCTGCTGGTCGGCGTGTGGCCGGCCGTGATCGGCAAGGTACGCCTGGACGGTGCGGATATCTATCAGTGGAACAAGGATGAGCTGGGCCCGCACATGGGTTACCTGCCGCAGGATATCGAACTGTTCGGCGGTACCGTGAGCGAAAACATCGCCCGTTTCGGCAACATCGAACCGGAGCAGGTCGTGCTGGCCGCCCAGCGTGCCGGCGTGCATGAAATGATCCTCAAGATGTCGTCCGGCTACGACACCGTGCTCGGCGACGGCGGTGCCGGCCTGTCCGGCGGCCAGAAGCAGCGTCTCGGCCTGGCGCGCGCCATGTACGGCGACCCGTCGCTGCTGGTGCTCGACGAACCGAACTCGAACCTGGACGAAGTGGGCGAGCAAGCCCTGATGATGGCCGTGCAGGAATTGCGCCAGCGCGGCAAGACCATCGTGCTGATCACGCACCGTCCGGCCGCCATCAACGCCTCGACCAAGATGCTGGTCTTGCGCGACGGCGCCGTGCAAATGTTCGGGCCGACCAACCAGGTCATGCAGGCGATCCACGAAGCCAACAAGAAAATTATTGAAGCGCAGCAAGCAGCGGCCCGCCAGCAGCAGGCACAACAAGGCGGCGCGCCGGGCCAGCCACCGCAGCCAGGCCAGCCAGCCCAGCCTCAGCTCAACGCTGGCGGCCCTGCGGTATCAACGGAAAAGGAATAAGCCATGACTATGAAAATCCTGAGCAGGACCAGAAACGCCACCGACGTGGTGGCACACGATGTGGTGCCGTTTAACGCCGACAGCGTCGACTCGCGCAAGTACGCCCGTTTCGGCTGGTTCATCGTGCTGGTGGGCGTGGTCGGCTTCATCCTGTGGGCCTCGCTGGCCCCGCTCGACCGCGGCGTGCCGCTGTCGGGCACGGTAGCGACCGAAACCAGCCGCAAGGCGGTGCAGCATCCGGCCGGCGGCCTGGTCCAGGATATCCTGGTCAAGGATGGCGATGTGGTCAAGGCGGGCCAGGTGCTGGTGCGCATGAACCCGACCGTGGCCCGTTCGTCGGCCGAGATCACCCGTTCCCAGTATTTCGGCTCCCTGGCGGCCGAAGCGCGCCTGCAGGCCGAGCGCGACGGCAAGGGCCAGCCGGTCTTTCCCAAGGAATTGACGGAGGCCAAGAACGACTCGCGTGCCATCGATGCCATGGAATCGCAAAAGCAGCTGCTGGCCTCGCGCCAGTCGGCCCTGAAGAACGAACTCGCCGCGATGGACGAGAACGCCGCCGGCCTGAAATCCCAGGTCAAGGGCTTGCAGGAAGGATTGGCCAGCAAGAAAAGCCAGGCGCTGATCATCAAGGAACAGCTCGACGGCATGCGCGAACTGGCCAAGGATGGCTATGTGCCGCGCTCGCGCCTGCTGGAAATGGAACGCACCTACATGTCGTTGCAAGGCACGATTTCCGAGGATATCGGCAATATCGGCCGCGCCCAGAACCAGGTGATGGAAATTTCGCTGCGCCGCATCCAGCGCACCCAGGAATACCAGAAGGAAGTGACCGCCCAGCTGGCCGACGTGCAGAAGGAAAGCAGTTCCCTGGCCAGCCGCATCGTGGCCCAGGACTTCGAACTGGCCAGCACCGAAGTGAAGGCGCCGGTCGACGGCATCGTGGTCGGCCTGCAAATCTTCACCAAGGGCGGCGTGGTCGGTCCCGGCGCGCACATGATGAATATCGTGCCGAGCTCGGACGCCCTGGTGGTCGAGGGCCAGCTGGCGGTCAACCTGATCGACAAGGTCCGTGTCGGCCTGCCGGTCGAGTTCATTTTCTCGGCCTTTAACACCAACAAGACCCCGCACATTCCCGGCATCGTGACGCAAGTGTCGGCCGACCGCACGGTGGAAGAACGCACCGGCATGCCTTACTACAAGATCAAGGCCCGGGTCACCCCGGAAGGCGCCAAGCTGATTGCCCAGAATAAACTCGACATCCAGTCGGGCATGCCTGCGGAAATGTTCATCAAGACCGGTGAACGCACCATGATGAATTACCTGTTCAAGCCGATCTTCGATCGCGCCGAGACAGCGTTGTCGGAGGATTAAATGACGTTTCACCTGATCGCCTTACGCCAGGGCCGGCGCCTGAAAACGGTGGCCGCGGCCGCCGCCATGCTGCTTGCCAGCGCAGGCGCCGGCGCCATCAATCTGCAGCAAGCTTACCAGCAGGCACTGCAGAACGATCCGACTTACCGCGCCGCCTTCTATGAAAACCAGAGCGGCAAGGAAAGTGCGATCCTGGGCCGCGCCGGCCTGCTGCCGAACGTGCAGGCCAATTACAACGCGAGCAAGAACCGCGCCGATATCCAGACGCCGACCTCGGTGACCGAGCCGGAATACATCAGCCGGGTGTCCACCATCCAGCTGCGCCAGGCCCTGTTCAACGTGGACGCCTACGCGCGCTTCAAGCAGGGCAAGGCCCAGGCCATGCTGAGCGACCAGATGTTCAGCGTGCGCGGCCAGGAATTGCTGCTGCGCGTGATCGGCGCTTATTTCGACGCCTTGTTCACCGATGAACAGGTCGCCCTGATCCAGGCCCAGCGCGACGCCTACATGGAGCAGAGCGCCGTCAACGAGCGCCTGCTCAAGCACGGCGAAGGCACCCGCACCGACGTGCTCGAAGTGCAGGCGCGCCTGGAACTGGCCGAAGCCCAGCTGATCGAAGCGAAGGATAACCAGGCCACCGCCAGGAATGCCCTGACCGGCATGGTCGGCGGCGACATCGGCAACCTGGTCGGCCTGAACGACACCTTCCGCATGCTGCCGCTGGCGCCGACCGGCGTGGAAGAGTGGAAGGCGCTGGCGCTCAAGCAAAATCCCGAGCTGGCAGCCCAGACCATCGCACTCGAAGTGGCCAAGCAGGAAATCCTCAAGGCCCGCGCCGGCCATGCGCCGCGCCTCGATTTTGTGGCTTCCTACAGCAAGAACACGTCCGAAACGATCAATACCTACAACCAGGAATCGACCGTGCGCGCGATCGGCATCCAGCTCAACGTGCCGCTGTATGCGGGCGGTGCGGTCAACGCCAGTTCGCGCCAGGCCGTGGCCGGCCTGGAACGCGCACGCGCCGACCTGCAGGCCAAGACCGACAAGGCCCTGATCGAAGTGAGCAAGCAGTTCAGCGCGGTGCAAAGCGGCACCGCCAAGGTCAACGCGCTCAACCGCGCGGTGGAGTCGAGCAATCTGCTGATCAAGGCGACCGAACAGAGCATCAAGGGCGGCGTGCGCATCAACCTCGATCTGCTCAACGCCCAACAGCAATTGTTTACCGCCAAGCGCGACCTGGCCCAGGCCCGCTACGGTTACCTGCTGGCCTCGCTGCGCCTGCGCGCCGCGGCCGGCACCCTGGGCAGTGACGACGTCAATCGCCTGGCATCGTATTTCCGCTGATCTAACCCGCAACCCCCTGCCGGCGGCCACGTGGCGCCGGCTTTTTTATCATAAGAGGAATCATGAGCAATAACGAACTTGAAATCAGCACCGGCGGCGTCAGCTATAAAGTGTCCGAACTGTCCCAGGAAGCGCAACAGCAAGTGGCCAACCTGCGCTTCGTGGAATCCGAAATGGCGCGCCTGAATGCCCAGCTGGCCATCTACGAAACCGCACGCGGCACCTACAAGAGCGTGCTGAAAGATCTGTTGCCGAAAACCGCGCAATAAGACCAACCGGACCGTGCCGATGGTGCCGCCCTGGCGCCGCCGGCATGGTGCTGCGATTCCTCCGGTGCATCCAATGATGTAGAATGCGCAACGTTATTTGCGTTGACACATCAATCGCCGGATGATCCGGCATGCATGCACTAAAGGAACCGCAGTTGAAACTCATCCCTACCATTTTATGCGGCGGTGCCGGCTCGCGCCTGTGGCCCGTTTCGCGCGAACTCCATCCCAAGCCCTTCATCCGTCTCGCTGACGGCCACAGCCTGCTGCAAAAAGCCTGGCTGCGCGGCGCCGCCCTGCCCGAAGTGGCCGAGGTGCTGACCGTCACCAACCGCGAACTGTTTTTCAAGACCGAAGACGATTACCGCGCCGTCGCCGGCGGCCACCAGGGCCTGGCCAACAGCTACATCCTGGAACCGTTCGGCCGCAACACCGCCCCCGCGATCGCCGCCGCCGCCCTGCACGTGGCCGCCACCCATGGCCCCGACGCCCTGTTGCTGGTGCTGGCCGCCGACCATTTGATTTCCGACCAGGCCGCCTTTGCCGCCGCCGTGGCGCAAGCCATTCCGCTGGCCCGGTCCGGCCGCCTGGTAACCTTCGGCATTGAACCGCATACGCCCGAGACCGGTTTTGGCTACATCGAGGCGGAAGGCAACACGGTGTTGCGCTTCGTCGAAAAGCCGAGCCTGGAAAAAGCCCGCGAGTATCTTGCCACCGGCCGTTACCTGTGGAATTCGGGCATGTTCTGCTTCAGCGCCGGCAGCATGATCGCCGAGATGGAATTGCACTGCCCGCAGATCCTGGCCGCCACCCGCGCCTGCCTGGCCGCGTCGCGCAGCGCCACCGGCAAGAACTTTACCCAGTGCGAACTGGACGCGGCCGCCTTCGAGCAGGTCGCCGACGATTCGATCGATTACGCGGTGATGGAAAAATCGGCCAAAGTGTCGGTGGTGCCGTGCAATATCGGCTGGAGCGACATCGGTTCCTGGAATGCGCTGGGCGAGCTGATCGCGCCGGACGCGGACGGCAACCGCATCGATGGCGACGTGCGCCTGCACGATGTGAATGACTGCTTCATCCAGAGCAACGAGCGCCTGGTGGGCGCGGTCGGCGTGTCCAACCTGATCATCGTCGATACGCCGGACGCGCTGCTGGTGGCCGACCGCAGCCGGGTGCAGGACGTCAAGCACCTGTACGTGAGCCTCAAGTCCGAAGGGCACGACGTGCACAAGCTGCACCGCACCGTGCACCGTCCGTGGGGCACCTACACCGTGCTCGAAGACAGTACCCGCTTCAAGATCAAGCGTATCGAAGTCAAGCCGGGCGCGAGCCTGAGCCTGCAGATGCACCACCACCGCAGCGAGCACTGGATCGTGGTCAGCGGCATGGCCAAGGTCGTCAACGGGGATCGCGAACTGTTCGTGTCCACCAACGAGTCGACCTATATTCCGGCCGGCCACAAGCACCGCCTGGAAAATCCGGGCGTGCTCGACCTGGTGATGATTGAAGTGCAGAGCGGCGATTACCTGGGCGAGGACGACATCGTCCGCTTCCAGGATAACTACGGCCGCGTTTGACGGGGAGGGTGGGCGGCCGGCCCACCCTGATTTACGCTGCGCCGGCGCTGTTGTCCGCAGCGGCCGGCGCGCGGTCGCGCTCGGGATGGCACTGCGGGCACGATTTTTCGTACACGTACAGCGGCGAGAGCTGGTCGCGCGGCGTCACCACCGCGCGGCAGGCGAAGCACTGCACGGTCGTCACGGTCGCTTCCAGCTGCGGATTGAGCGCGGTGCGGTAGTCGAACACGAAGCAGTCGCCCTTGTAGTGGGCGCCGCCGACTTCCTCGAAATACTTCAGAATCCCGCCGTCGAGCTGGTACACGCTCTCGTAGCCGATATTTTTCATGTGGATCGCCGCCTTTTCGCAGCGGATGCCGCCGGTGCAGAAGGTGACCACGGTCTTGCCTTCGAGCTCCTCGCGGTGCTGCGCCACGACCTCGGGAAACTCGCTGAACTTGTCGATCCGGTAGTCCAGCGTGTTCTCGAAGGTGCCCACATCGACCTCGAAGGCATTGCGCGTTTCCATCATCACCACCGGACGGCCATCGTCGTCCACGCCCTCGTCGAGCCAGCGCTTGAGCGTGGCGGGACGAACGAAGGGTGCGCGGCCTTTTTCCGGCTGAATCAACGGCATGCGCATGGTGATGATCTCTTTCTTGATCTTCACCAGCATGCGCTTGTGCGACTGTTCCTCGGAATAGCTTTCCTTGACCTCGATATCGGCAAAGCGCGCATCCTGGCGTACCCAGGCCAGATACTCGTCGATGTGCGAGCGCGGACCGGACAGGAACATATTGATGCCTTCCGGCGTCAACAGGATCGTGCCCTTGAGCGCCAGGCGCTTGCAGATGTCCTGGTACAGGGGACGCATTTCCTCAATGTTGTCGAAAGTGACAAATTTGTAGGCGGCGATATTGACGTGGGCGGCAGCTGCGGCGATGGCGGCATGCGCTTCAGCTTGTAAAGCAGTATTAGCTTGCATGGGGGCGAAGGATCGGTGAAGGATCGGAAAACAGGAAAGCCGATATTATAGAACAATGTCCACGTTGGCATCAGGGATATCCGGCCCGGCGCGGGTTGAGGCGGCAGGACGGCGTGCGGGCGGCACGAGGTTTTGTCCCGCAACGCGCCAGCGCGGTAAAATAGCACTCTTTGCACAGCAGGCGAAACACACATGAGTACCGATGTCATCGAAGCCGGGAGCACCACGCTCGCCGCGCCAGCCAAGCCGGCCGCACCGGCTTTCGTTCACCTGCGTGTGCACTCCGAATACTCCATCGTCGACGGCCTGGTGCGCATCGACGACGTCGTCGCCGCCGCCGCCAAGGACAAGCAGCCGGCGCTGGCCATCACCGACCTGGCCAACCTGTTCGGCATGGTCAAGTTCTACAAATCGGCGCGCGGCAAGGGCATCAAGCCGGTCATCGGCGTGGACGCCTGGATCACCAACGACGACAACCGCGACAAGCCTTCGCGCCTGCTGCTGCTGGCCAAAAACCGCATGGGCTACCTGCAGCTGTGCGAACTGCTGTCCAAGGCCTGGCTGACCAACCAGCACAAGGGCCGCGCCGAAATCCGTCCCGACTGGCTCGATGCGCTCGCAACCAGCGAATCGTCCCTGTCCCCGGGCGAAAACCAGGCCAATGGCCTCATCGTGCTCTCCGGCGCCCACTTCGGCGACGTCGGCACCGCCATCGAAAACGGCAACCTGGCGCTGGCCGAACGCTGCGCCCAGCGCTGGGCCGCGGTCTTCCCCGGCCACTTCTACATCGAAGTGCAGCGCGCCGGCCAGCCCAACCAGGAAGCCCAGGTGCGCCACGCCGTCGCGCTGGCGGCCAAACTGGGCTTGCCGGTGGTCGCCACCCATCCGATCCAGTTCCTCTCGGCCGAGGAATTCGTCGCCCACGAAGCGCGCACCTGCATCGCCGAAGGCGAAATGCTGGCCAACGCCAAGCGCGTCAAGCGCTTCAACGAAGAGATGCGCTTCAAGTCGCAGGCCGAGATGGCCGAGCTGTTCGCCGACATGCCGGCCGCGCTGGCCAACTCGGTCGAAATCGCCAAGCGCTGCAACGTCGTGCTCACCCTGGGCAAGCCGCAGCTGCCGAATTTCCCGACCCCGCCCGGCATGAGCATCGACGAATTCCTGGTCGCCGAATCCCAGGCCGGCCTGGAACAGCGCCTGCTGCACCTGTATCCGGACCCGGTCAAGCGCGAGGCCGCGCGCCCGCGCTACGACGCGCGCCTGAAATTCGAGACCGATACCATCTGCAACATGAAGTTCCCCGGCTACTTCCTGATCGTGGCCGAATTCATCAAGTGGGCCAAGGAAAACGGCGTGCCGGTCGGCCCGGGCCGCGGTTCGGGCGCCGGTTCCCTGGTCGCGTATTCGCTGCTGATCACCGACCTCGATCCCCTGCAATACAACCTGCTGTTCGAACGCTTCCTGAATCCCGAACGCGTCTCGATGCCCGACTTCGACATCGACTTTTGCCAGGAAGGGCGCGACCGCGTCATCCAGCACGTGAAGGATTTGTACGGCAAGGAAGCGGTCTCGCAGATCGCCACCTTCGGTACCATGGCGGCCAAGGGCGCGATCCGTGACGTCGGCCGCGTGCTCGATTTCGGCTACAACTTCTGCGACGGCATCTCCAAGCTGATCCCGTTCAAGCCGGGCAAACCGGTGACCATCGCCGACGCCATCGAAGAAGAACCGATGCTCAAGGAGCGTCTGGAGAACGAGGACGAGGTCAAGCAGCTGCTGGCGCTGGCGCAGCAGGTCGAAGGCATCGCCCGTAACATCGGCATGCACGCCGGCGGCGTGCTGATCGCCCCCGGCAAACTGACCGACTTCTGTCCGCTCTACACCCAGGGCGGCGACTCGGGCGTGGTCTCGCAGTACGACAAGGATGACGTGGAGGCCGTGGGCCTGGTCAAGTTCGACTTTTTGGGCCTGACCACGCTCACCATTCTCGACCGCGCGGTGCGCTACATCAAGCAGCTCGATCCGGCCAACGCCGACTTCGCGCTCGAGAAGCTGCCGCTCAACGACAAGGCTTCCTACGAGCTGCTGACCAAGGCCAAGACGGTCGCGGTATTCCAGCTCGAGTCGCGCGGCATGCAGGGCATGCTCAAAGACGCGCGGCCCGACCGCTTCGAGGACATCATCGCGCTCGTCGCGCTGTATCGTCCGGGCCCGATGGACCTGATCCCCGACTTCTGCAAGCGCAAGCACGGCGAACGTTTCGATTACCCCGACCCGCGCACCGAATCCATTTTGTCCGAAACCTACGGCATCATGGTGTATCAGGAGCAGGTCATGCAGATGGCGCAGATCGTGGGCGGCTACTCGCTCGGCGGCGCCGACATGCTGCGCCGGGCGATGGGTAAGAAGAAGGCCGAGGAGATGGCCGAGCACCGCGAGATCTTCCGCGCCGGCGCCGCCAAGGATGGCCTGACGGCCGAAAAGGCCGACGAGATTTTCGACTTGATGGAAAAGTTCGCGGGCTACGGCTTTAACAAGTCGCACGCCGCCGCCTACGCGCTGCTGTCCTACCACACGGCTTACCTCAAGGCGCACCACACCGCCGCCTTCATGGCGGCCAACTTGTCGCTGGCGATGGACGACACCGACAAGATCAAGATCCTGGTCGAGGATTCGCTGGACGTGTGCGGCCTGACCCTCCTGCCGCCCGATATCAACCATTCCGACTACCGCTTCATGCCGGAAGGCCCGCCGCCGTCCGTCACGGGCAAGCGCGTCACCAACATCCGCTACGGCCTGGGCGCGGTCAAGGGTTCGGGCCAGTCGGCGATCGAAGCGATCATCGCCGCGCGCACCAGCGGCGGGCCGTTCACCGACCTGTTCGACTTTTGCAAACGCGTCGACCGCAAGCAGATCAACCGCCGCACCATCGAGTCCCTGATCCGCAGCGGCGCCTTCGACTGCTTCAAGGTCGACCGCGCGATTCTGTTGGCGTCGGTCCCCTTTGCGGTCGAAGTGGCCGACCAGGCCTCGGCCTCGGTCAACCAGGTCAGCCTGTTCGGCGGCGACGACAGCGACCTGGTGGCGCCGCCCGAGTACGTGAAGGCGACGCCGTGGACCGACCGCCAGAAGCTGTCCGAGGAAAAAATCGCGCTCGGCTTCTATTTGTCGGGCCACATGTTCGATTCGTTCGCGACCGAGGCGCGCCGCTTTGCGCGCACCAAGCTGACCGACCTGGAACCGTCGCGCGAGCCGCGCATGATGTGCGGCGTGATCACCGGCGTGCGCACCCAGATGACCCAGCGCGGCAAGATCCTGATCGTCTCGCTCGACGACAAGAGCGGCACGGTTGAAGTGACGGTCTACAGCGAAGTGGTCGAGTCGAACAAGAACATCTTCAAGGAAGATGAATTCCTGGCGGTGGTGGGCAAGGTATCGGAAGACCGCTTCAATGGCGGCTTGCGCATCACGGCCGAGAAGGTGTTCGATTTGACGTCGGCGCGCGTGAATTACGGGCGCCAGCTCGGGCTGTATTTGCCGACCCGGGTGGCGTCGTCGAAGATCGCCGAAGTGCTGCAGCCGCATCGTGCCCAGAGTGGCGGCGGTTTGCCGGTAGCGATGCGGGTCAAGCCGCAGGGGGTCGATTGCACCTTGCAGTTCGGCGAGGACTGGCGCGTGGCGCCATCGGACGCCTTGACGCTGGCGCTGGAACAGGTGCTGGGGGCGCGCGAAGTCGCGGTCGAATACTAGCCGCCTTTTCCCGGGCTTCGTCGTTCCCGCCACTGGCGGGAACGGCGAAAACCATCAAAAACCGGCCGCCGCCTTGCGGTTCTTGCGCAGCCGTTTCCACACCTTGATCTTGCGGCTGGCCGTCTGCCGGAAGCGAAACACAAAACTGCCCGCCAGCGCGCGTTCCACTTGCCGGATCGTGCGCGCATCGTGGCCGCGGTTGTACGACACCGTCTCAGCCCCGCGCGCCGCTTCCAGCATGCTGGCGCAATCGCCATACAAACTCTCGACAAAGATCGGCTTGATGCGCGCACGCACGCGGCGTCCGTCGGCGCGCGGAAGTTCATACGAATCCTTGACCACGCCGATATAAAAATACGCGGCCGCGATATCGAAGTGCGTCTTCACCGACGCGTCCACCCCGCGCAGGTCCAGATGCTTGCGCGCCACCGACAGCGCGGCCGCCAGGTCCATGCACCACTTCTCCGAAATGAGCTTGGTGATGCTGGCCGCGTGCTGGCGGTAATCGATGATCGCATGCGGCACATACACCATGCTCGCGCACTGGCTGAGCAAGCGCGGCAGGGTCGACATGTCCTCGAACACGCGGCCGGGCGGAAAAACCGGTGCGTCCAGCTGCTGGTAAATGGCGCGCCTGAAGATATTGGCCCACACGTACATCTGGCGGTCGGCAAAGAAGGTATTCAAGATGGTGGCCTGGTCGCGCAGCAGGCCAGGCGGGTAGCGCATGCCGACCCGGTGCGACTTTGCTTCCTGGTCCGGATACCACACCCGGAAATCGCAGGCGATGACGTCCGGATGATGTTCGGCGATGGCCTGTTCGAGTGCCGCCAGCGAGCCTGCCAGCAGGCGGTCGTCGCTGTCGACAAAGACGATGTATTCGCCGCGCGCGGCGGCCAGGCCGTTATTGCGCGCCACCGCGATGCCCTGGTTGTCCTGCGCCAGCACTTGCGCGGCGATCGCGGGACGCGTGGCCAGCAGCGCACGGATGCGCGCCAGGGTGGCGTCGCTGGAGCCGTCATCGATGACGATCAGTTCATGGGCGCTGCCCATCTGGTCCAGTACCGAATCGAGGCACGGCCCGATGTAGTGCTGCACATTGTAGGCGGGGACGATGATGCTCAGCAGCGGCTGCGGCGCCGGGGCGTGCGTGGCCATGGGCGTTCGTGCTAGCGCGCCAGCCCGACCGGCGCGCGAATGATCTTGTTGACCTGGCTCTCGTGTACCAGCCGGTCGTGATGGTCCGACTGGTCGCGTTCGCGCTCCTTGTGCCACAGGTGGAACACTTCAGTCGCGAAAGCGCCATCCTTGCGCCGCACGCCCGCATTAAACAGGCGCACCACGAAATCGGCATCCTCGTGGCCCCAGCCGCAGAACGATTCATCGAAGCCGTTCACGCGCTCGATATCGCTGCGCCAGGCGCTCAGGTTGCAGCCTTTGATGCGGCGCATCGTAAAGCCGCTGCGTACGCGTCCGAGGTCGGGCAGGCGGATCGCCAGCTGCAGGATCTTCTGGATGTTCCCGGCGCGCCAGGCACGCCACCATACGTCCAGGCCCATCTCGTGCAGGTCGCGCTGCTCGGCCAGGGTGGCGCGGGTAAAGTCGGGACACAGCAGCACGCGGCTGCCGGTGATCATGCAGCCCGGCTGCGCCAGGCGCCGGTGGCTGGCCACGAAATCCTTGCGCGGCACACAGTCGCCATCGAGGAACACCACATAATCGCCCCGTGCGGCCAGCACGCCCTGGTTGCGCGCGCGCGCCAGGCGAAAACCGTCGTCCGGCTGCCACACATGGACCAGGCGCCTGTGGGTGCCGGCCGCGATCCGCTCGATGCAGTGGCGCGTGGCCTCGGTCGAACCATCGTCGGTGACGATGATTTCAAAATCGTCATCTTCCTGCGCCAGGCAGGCGCGCAGCACCGCTTCCAGCGCATCCGGCCGGTTGTAGGTGCTGACGATCAGTGAGATGGTGGTAGGGCGTGGCACGATGATTTCCAGGTGAGGCGATGTTCACTGCCAGCGGCAGCATGCATTGGTACATACGTATTATACGTGCACGTCATCGCCAGTCCAGC
>NZ_JAVCWM010000035.1:0-64411 GCF_030846495.1 Massilia scottii
TACTTTATGCGGCCTCCGGCCGACGTGGAAGTCATCAACGATATCAACGGCGAACTGGTCCGTCTCTACCGGGTCATGCAAAATCATTTGGAAGAGTTCGTCCGTCATTTCAAGTACGCGTTGGCGAGTAGGGAAGTGTTCACGTGGCATCAGGCGACACCGCCCGACACGCTCACGGACATTCAGCGCGCAGTGCGGTTCTTTTATTTGCAGCAGCACGCCTTTGGCGGAAAGGTGGACGGGCAAAGCTGGGGCACCGCAACTACCACGCCTCCAGTCAACCTCTTGCGCATCGAAGAAAGAAAACCTTTCTGCCGCCCACTTGAGGCTTTCTGGCGCCTTCATCGAGAACATGGATTGGTGCAAGCTCATGGAGCGATATGACCGGCCGCACACGCTTTTCTATCTTGATCCGCCGTATTGGCAGACAGCCGGGTACGGGGTCGAGTTCGGAATCCAAGAGTACGAGAAGATGGCCAGCATGATGGCTAAGCTGCAAGGGAAAGCAATTCTCAGCGTAACTGTTCAGCCTCTATGACAGCTAGCGAAAAAGTCAAAATTTTTGCTGGGAAATTGAGAAAATGGGGGCATTTCTGCACATTTTTTAAGCAAAAATTGCTGGTTTTTGGTAGCCCTTCATAGAGGCTGAATAGTTACTTCTCAGCCTTAACGATCATCCCGACATCCGGCGTGTTTTTGCCGCGTTCGACATGGACACGGTGCCAATTTCGTACACGGTGGGCGGGGGCGGCAAGGCCGTGGATCGAAACGAGGTCGTTATTTACAGTTGGGACCGCAAACTCGATCCGGTAGGACTTTTCTGACCCGTAAGCTGTGAGGCTGGCGATGACGACGAAGGCGAATAGCCTGGTCGGGTCCGGCGCTAATACCGTCCGGCCTCCGCCGCCCCGCTAGGTCTGCGGATACCTAACGTCAACACTGGATGCGAGCGAGTCGTTGTTCCGTGACTCGGAATACCCACGCTCGCCCGGAAAGCCAGGGATGAGGGTGGTGATATTTGAAGCTTGGATATGCCGCGCTCCGGTGTATTCCCGACTCAACTATATGATGCCCCAGCGGATAGCTTTGACCACTGCGTCCACTTTATTCTCAGCACAAAGTTTTGATCGGACGGCCTCCATGTGCTTGTCGACCGTGGCTTTTGTTACACGAAGTCTATCTGCGATTTGCTGAGAGGTTAGACCGGTGCTCACCCATTGCAGTATCTCAGACTCGCGCCTGGTAAGCGCGGTAGGTGTTTCTATAATCTTGTCAGAATTTATGTGCGTGATCATTCCAGCATGGGCAATTGGAGCCAGCCATGCAAGTTGCGGTAGTTTTAGCGCCAATTCGGATTGTGAAAATTCCGTGCGGTCACGACTAAAGGAAAGCATTGAGCAGTTCCCATGACGATCCCATTGGCTTTGTGCGAATCCAACGCGCAGCCCATAAGAATCGGCATCCTCCCAAAACTCGGGTGCCAGTGCCTTTGTCTGAGACCAAAGAAATGGCCCCATAGAAGTCAAGCCGTGCTTGATAGTCGGGTCGCACGCGAGGTAGTTGTTTTCGGCGTAGCGCGCCATCCATTCTGGGGCGTAACTATCGAACGTAGCGATCCCATCCAACGCCACGGGAGGCTTCAATCCCCATGAGACGTTCTGCATGCCGAGGCGAAGCGCCTCTTCCTTCAAGACGTTGAATGCAGCCTCACTGCTGGAAGATGTAGAGATTTCATACATCACATCGTCACGTATTTGCATAATTTTTCTAACGTGTGTTCATTAACAACAACGTAAATGATGGTAGCCAGACTTCGCATTAATGCGAATTCTTAGGCAATTAAAAAAAAGGTTCAATGATGCTTCCTACATAAATGGAGGCGCTATGAATACCTTGTACGCTAGAGCATCACAACTAAGTCTAGTTGACCTAAATCAAATTTTCTCTTATAGATACGCAGTTTTTGTTGAACGATTGAAATGGACTCTGCCCGACGCCGGCGCCGGGCTTGAGGTTGACCAATTCGATAGCGACCGGACCTACCATGTATGTCTACGCGATGCTGGCACCACGGTTGGCTATGCGCGCCTGCTTCCTACCACGGAGCCATATTTGCTCAGCGAGGTGTTTCCTCAGCTTATGGATGGGGCCGTAATTCCTCGCTCACCTGCTGTATGGGAACTCTCCCGTTTGTGCTCTGTTGATCTTCGCAGTCCAGGCGAACATCGGCGCCAAGCCGATTTTTGGGCGGGCCGGGCAGTCTTGCGTGCTGCTGTGCAATGCGCACTCGAACACGATGTGAAGCGCTTCATCGCGGTCTCTGCGGTCGCTATGGAGCGAATCTTGTTCCGGCTCGGGGTAAACGCGTCCCGTGCTAGTCCCACGATGCAGTTGCATGGGCACTCCGTTTGTGCATTCTGGATTGAGCTTGACGATATAACAAAGAATGCTTTGGGGATTACTTTCCCCGGAGCAGTGGCGGCTTGATTTGCTGCATCATCTGATACTGATCAGTAGTCTACGTATTTGTGCGAGTGGCCTCTTTTTTCTGTATTAAGATATTTATAACACATCGCAAAGAAAAGAGGCCACCCCTACACAACTTGCCATTCATAACTACCTTGAAAACTACGGGATATATTTACCGGTGGATTTTTCGGGCAAACATTTAGGTGATCGATCTGTCCGAACTCATCAGAGAGGGGACTTCGTGACTACGGAACGTGAATGTGATCAACTGCTCGTGGATCGGGCTAAGACTGGTTGTCGGAAAAGTTTCGACATGCTTGTAGTTAAATATCAGCGTCGGCTGATGCGATTAATATCGCAACTCGTTTATGACAGAATCCAAGCTGAGGACTTGGTGCAGGAGTCATTCATAAAGGCTTACCGAGGTTTAGCAGATTTCAGGGGCGAGTGCGCCTTCTACACGTGGCTTTACACAATCGGGGTCAACACTGCGAAACAATATCTTATTACACAGGCCAAGCGGAATCGAACCTTCATTCAAACCCATGTAGAGCAGGGTCCAACGTTCGCCGATGCGGAGAATATAGCTGATATGCATACGCCAGAGTCGGCGCTTGAAAACAAGCAACTTGCTTTGGCAATCTATTCGGCTTTGAACTCGCTGACACTGGACGAGCGGACCTCGATCGTTCTTCGGGAACTTGAAGGTCTCAGTTACGAGGAAATCTCAAAAATCATGCAGTGCCCCGTCGGGACCGTACGAAGCCGGATTTTTCGAGCGAGGCAGGAAATTGTTAAACAGATAACCCCCTTGCTTGACTCATCTAGACCTAGCCGCTTTTAGCCGGGAGGTGCGGTGTTCCGAGGCGTTTCCAAATGCCGAAAAAAAGCCGGGTTTCCCCGGCTCTACTTTCGCAGCGCACGAATGCTCAGCCCAATATTTTGCCAGCGCAAAAATCTGCCCACGTCTGCATAAGCATGGTGCGTTTGACGAGCAAGTCCCCGCGCCGGTAAGCGGCTTCTACTTTGTCGGGGAGACTGTGGGCAAGCGCATGCTCGCATACCTCGCGGGGGAATGAGTTCGCCACAGACTCGGCACACCAATCGCGGAAGGTGGATCGAAAGCCGTGCACAGTCATATCGGGCCGGCTCATGCGCCGCAGCACAGCCGTCAAGCTCATATCCGACAGCGCTGTACCTTGCCTTCGCCCAGGAAACACAAGATCATCCACATGCGGCATGCGCTTGAGAATGTTGTGGCTTATGTGGCTGAAACTTTATATGGTGTGACTACGACGAATGTAGATGTGCCGACTCGCTACCTTCGTGTATCTCGGTTCGCCGCTGTTTTTCGTCCGCATGCTGTACAGGCGGCAGGGCAGGAAGGGACGCGTGTCTGATTGCATCCCTCGATATAAAGATAATCCATCCAAATGCAATCAATGCTACGCCGAGCATGGCGAGCTCGGGTATCCACTGATGCCATTCGTTTAATTCGTTCATGCTGCGGATGCGGTGAAAGTCGAAATAATGCTGGCTTATGAAGGCAAGCAGGTTGAACGTGGCATGCGCTATCATGCAGGTTTGCAGCGAACGTGTGGTGGCGTAAAGGTAAGACAGTACAAGGGAGAATAAGAACGTCCCGACGTAAATAGTCTTCGAGAAATGTATTGCCGTGAAGATAACCGAAGTTAAGACAGCGCTCAGGAAAAAAGACTTGTGTTCGTTGATGGAGCGAAATATCAGTCCACGAAAAAAAACTTCTTCAAATACGGCGGGAAAAACGACGCTGAAAGTAATGAACGTCAAGACATGGAGCGAAAAGAAGGGGTGGGAAATGTATGCTTCAGCATGATACTTGCCTAAGCCATACGCTGCTTCGACGTCGTAGTACGCCGCGATTTTCGTGAAAATGGCGCTTTCACCGTAGGTAAGCATTAGCAGTAAAATTCCGACAGTCACAGACAGCGCGATCTGGCGTTTCGTTATTGTGCCGCCCACAATCAAAGAAAATCTTTTGCGGCTGATTTGAAACTGATGAGCGCTCGCTGCGGCCATTGCCACGAACATGATTGATGCGCACAGATGGTCTGTATAATACGCGGCGTTTGGCCAATATGTTGTTACGGAAATAAATAATACGGCTCGCAAGACCATGCCGAAAACTAATATGAGCAATAAAATTTTCAGCGTCATTTGGTATGCCTGCTTATGATATGGTGTATTTGACTGATTCGCAGTTCAGGAATACTGAATGTGAAAATATCGCGTCAGCGGTATGCGACGCGATATTTTCAGAAATTCAGACGTTGAATGCTGGGCTCAATGAAACAGGTCGTATAGAGCGGTACCTATTGACGAGCCCAGCTCGCCTAGTCAGTTAGAAATATCGTTAGTGCGGTGGCCCCAATCCGACTGCGCGTTCTGGACGAGGTCAAACCTGCGGCGTTCGCAGCCGCCCGACACCATCGCGATTTCTTCAAGATTTAAGTCCTGCATGGGTACTTCTCCTTGTGGCAGCCGCTATTGGCTGGGGCAACTCTATAATGGGAAAATATTTTTGCGCTGAGTTTCCTCAAGTATTGTTTTAGAAGTACTGCGAATACACATCGGTTCATGTCGTTAAACGTGCGCTTTTCAGGGATCAAGCGCGTCGAGTAGATTTATGGCGTCGAACGCGCGCCTACGATCCGGACTCTGCGATGAGTGAGCCCATTTTGGACCTTGGAACATGATAAGCTCGCGCCTATGTGGAACTATCCTAACTTCCTGGCGCACCGCGGCGGCGGCAAGCTTGCGCCCGAAAACACCATCGCCGGCCTGCGCTGCGGCCTCGCGCACGGCTTTCACGCGGTCGAATTCGATGTCATGCTGGCGCGTGACGGCGTGCCGGTCGTCATGCACGACCCGTATCTCGGGCGCACCATCGCCGGTTCGGGCAATGTGTACGACTACGACGCCGCCGAACTGGTCACCATGGACGCCGGCAACTGGTTCAGCGCGCAGTACAAGGGCGAAACGGTGCCCCTGTTCACCCAGTTCGTCCAGTTCTGCAAGGACCACGGCATCTGGATGAATATCGAGATCAAGCCCGCCCCCGGATTCGAGGAGGAAACGGGCAAGGCGGTCGCCAGCCTCACGCGCGCCCTGTTCGGGCTGGCAATCGCGCAGGACGACCCGCGCCAGATACCGCTGCTGTCGTCCTTCAGCCCCGTCGCACTGGCCGCTGCCCTGAAGGCGGCGCCCGACCTGCCGCGCGCCTTGCTGCTCGACCGCATGGACGAGGGTTGGCAAACCCAGGCCCGCGAACTTGAGGCGGTGGCGATCCACACCAACCACAAACACCTGAACGAAGCGCTGGCGCACCAGATCAAGCAGGCCGGTTATGGCCTGTTTTGCTACACCGTCAACGATCCGCTGCGCGCGCGCGAAATCCTGGCCTGGGGCGTGGATGCCTTCTGCACCGACCGCATCGACCTGATCGGGCCGGATTTCGCTTAGGACGCGGCTGACGCTGCCTGGCCCCGCTGTTTACTCCAGTCGCATACGCTATAATCGTTTTTTTATAGCATGCTGCCCTCTCACGCCCATACGACATGAAATCATCCGAAATCCGCGACAAATTCCTGAAATTCTTTGAATCCAAAGGCCATACGATTGTCCGCTCCAGTCCGCTGGTTCCGGGTAACGATCCGACCATGTTGTTGACCAACAGCGGCATGGTGCAGTTCAAGGACGTGTTTATCGGCACCGACACGCGTCCGTACTCGCGCGCCACCTCCGTGCAGCGCTGCGTGCGCGCCGGCGGCAAGCACAACGACCTGGAAAATGTCGGCTACACCGCGCGTCACCACACCTTCTTCGAAATGCTGGGTAACTTCAGCTTCGGCGACTACTTCAAGCGCGACGCCATCAACTACGCCTGGGAGCTGCTGACCAAGATCTACGCGCTGCCGGCCGACAAACTGACCGTCACCGTCTACCACGAAGACGACGAAGCCTACGACATCTGGGCCAACGAGATCGGCGTGCCGAAAGAGCGCATCATCCGCATCGGCGACAACAAGGGCGCGCGCTACGCGTCGGATAACTTCTGGCAGATGGCCGACACCGGCCCGTGCGGCCCGTGCACCGAGATATTCTACGACCACGGCGCCGACATTCCGGGCGGCCCGCCAGGCTCGCCCGACGAAGACGGCGACCGCTTCATCGAAATCTGGAACCTGGTGTTCATGCAGTTCAACCGCGACGAAGCGGGCGTCATGCACAAGCTGCCCAAGCCGTGCGTCGACACCGGCATGGGCATGGAGCGCCTCGCCGCCGTGCTGCAGCACGTGCACTCGAACTACGAGATCGACCTGTTCCAGGCACTGATCAAGGCCGCCGCGCGCGAAACCGGCGCCACCGACCTCGAAAGCAAATCGCTGCGCGTGATCGCGGACCACATCCGCGCCGCCTCGTTCCTGATCGTCGACGGCATCATCCCCGGCCCTGAAGGCCACGGCTACGTCCTGCGCCGCATCATCCGCCGCGCGCTGCGCCACGGCCACAAGCTGGGCCAGACCAAGCCATTCTTCTTCAAGCTGGTGGACGACCTGAACGCCGAAATGGGTACCGCCTATCCGGAACTGGCCGACGCCAAGGACCGCGTCGCCGCGATGATCAAGGCCGAGGAAGAGCGTTTCGGCGAGACGCTGGAAAACGGCATGAAGATCCTCGAAGCGCGCCTGGCCAAGGACAGCAAGAACCTGGACGGCGCCACCGCCTTCACGCTGTACGACACCTACGGCTTCCCGCTCGACCTGACGGCCGATATCTGCCGCGAGCGCAACATCTCGCTCGACGAGGCAGGCTTTCACGCCGCCATGGCGGAAGCCAAGGCCCTGGCGCGCAAGAACGGCAAGTTCAAAATGGCTGCCGGGGTTGAATACACGGGCGAGAAGAACAAGTTCGTCGGCTACGATAGCCTGACCCACGGCAGCAAGATCGTCGCGCTGTATGCGGACGGGGTCTCGGTGCAGGAACTGAAAAACGGCCAGACCGGCGTCGTGGTGCTCGACACCACCCCGTTCTACGCCGAATCCGGCGGCCAGGTTGGCGACCAGGGTGTCATCAAATCGGCTGGCGCGCAGTTCAAGGTCGAAGATACCCTCAAGGTCCAGGCGGACGTGTTCGGCCATCACGGCGATGTGGTGTCCGGTTCCCTGAAGGTGGGCGACACGGTCGACGCGCTGGTCGATGAAACCACGCGCGCGCGCACCATCCGCAATCACTCCGCAACGCACCTGATGCACAAGGCGCTGCGCGAAGTGCTGGGCGGCCATGTGGCGCAAAAAGGTTCGGTGGTCGATCCGGACCGCACCCGTTTCGACTTCTCGCACAACGCACCGCTGACGGCCGACCAGATCGCCCAGGTCGAAGTGATCGTCAACCGCGAAATCCTGGAAAATCACGCCACCGCCGCACATAACATGACGTTCGATGACGCCGTCAAGCATGGCGCCATGGCGCTGTTCGGCGAGAAGTACGGCGACGAAGTGCGCGTGCTCGATATCGGTTCGTCCAAAGAGCTGTGCGGTGGCGTCCACGTGGGCCGCACCGGCGACATTGGCCTGTTCAAGATCATCGGCGAAGGCGGCGTCGCAGCGGGTGTCCGCCGCGTCGAAGCCGTCACCGGCGAAGGCGCGCTGGCGCTGGTGCAGTCGCTCAACCGCCGCGTGCAGGAAGCTGCCGGCGCGCTGAAAACCACGCCGGACGAACTGACCAACCGCATCGCGCAGGTGCAGGATCACGTCAAGTCGCTGGAAAAGGAATTGGCCGCACTGAAGTCGAAACTGGCGGCAGGGCAGGGCGATGAACTGGTAACGCAAGCCGTTGACGTGAACGGCATCAAGGTCGTTGCAGCGATCCTGGAAGGCGCCGATTCGGCGCGCCTGGGCGAGACCATGGACAAGCTCAAGGACAAGCTGAAAACGGCCGCCATCGTGCTCGCCAGCGTGGCTGACGGCAAGGTGAGCCTGATCGCCGGCGTCACCGCGGACGCCACGTCCAAGGTCAAGGCGGGCGAGCTGGTCAACTTCGTGGCCCAGCAAGTCGGCGGCAAGGGCGGCGGACGCCCGGACATGGCGCGTGCCGGCGGCACCGATCCGAGCGGCCTGAATGCGGCGCTGGCCGGTGTGGCAGCCTGGGTGGCTGAGCGCGCGTAAGCAAGCCGCACCTTGCGCCAATGCCTTTGGCGCCGTCTCCCCCGCGTTTTAGCGCGCGGGAGACGGCGCCAGGCTAACCATGCGTCACAGTATTGCGTCGACCGACTCGATATCCACTTCAGACATTTCTTACGCGCAGCTTACAACTTCCGTTGCAAGGCCGTTATTGTCGTTGTGACCATGCAACAAGCAATTTATATATTGGTGCGGTGCGTCAAATTTGCGGATTTGGAGTATATTTGTTGGGTGAGTAATCCAATCCACCCTAAGAGCAAGCGATGAGCGATACAACTTTCGACAGCGAGATCATGGAATACCAAAAGGAACTCGATGCACGGGGACTCAACTGCCCACTGCCGATCCTCAAGGCAAAGAAGGCGCTCGCAGAGATGGAAACCGGAGAAGTGCTGCGCATCGTCGCCACCGATACCGGCTCCGTGCGCGACTTCCAGGCTTTTGCCAAGCAGACCGGCAACGCCCTCGTTTCCCACACCCAAAACGGCCGCGAATTCATCTTTTTGATGCGCCGCAAATAAGATTCCGGACGGGGCAGGCACCGGCACGCCCCGCCGATCTGGTCCGACATTTTCCCGACATCATGACAAAGCCCGACGATTAGGGGTTTTCCTCTAGCTAAAAATCGCACGATCGTGCTTTAATTTAGCGTGAAAACGGTTTATCTCTTATAATCTAGGCCACTTTAGTCAAGTCACCTTATTTATTCTTCCAAAGGCACCCCTATGAAAGTCCTGGTTCCCGTCAAACGCGTGGTCGACTACAACGTCAAAGTGCGTGTGAAATCCGACGGCAGCGGCGTCGATATCGCCAATGTCAAAATGTCGATGAATCCTTTCGACGAGATCGCGCTGGAAGAAGCGATGCGTCTGAAGGAAGCCGGCAAGGTCACCGAAGTGGTGGCTGTGTCCTGCGGCGTGACCCAGTGCCAGGAAACCCTGCGCACCGGCATGGCCATTGGCGCCGACCGCGGCATCCTGGTCGAAACGAGCGCCGACCTCGAACCGCTGGCCGTGGCCAAGCTGCTCAAGGCGCTGGCCGACAAGGAGCAGCCGCAGCTGATCATCCTGGGCAAGCAAGCCATCGATGACGACTCGAACCAGACCGGCCAGATGCTCGCCGCCCTGCTGGGCTGGCCGCAAGCCACGTTCGCCTCGAAAGTCGTGCTGGAAGACGGCAAAGTGACCGTCACCCGTGAAGTCGACGGCGGCCTGGAAACCCTGGCGCTCACGCTGCCGGCCATCGTCACGACCGACCTGCGCCTGAACGAGCCGCGCTACGTGACCCTGCCGAACATCATGAAGGCCAAGAAAAAGCCGCTGGACGTGGTCAAGCCGGAAGAACTGGGCGTCGATGTCGCGCCGCGCCTGAAGACCTTGAAGGTCGTCGAGCCAGCCAAGCGTTCGGCCGGCATCAAGGTGCCGGATGCGGCGACCCTGGTCGCCAAGCTGCGCACCGAAGCCAAAGTTATCTGATCGCGGCCTGGCCGTCTCACCTAAAAATACAGGAAAAATCATGGTCGCATTAGTTATTGCTGAACACGACAACGCCTCCCTCAAGGGAAGCACCCACCACACCGTCACCGCTGCGATCGCCTGCGGCGGCGAAGTGCATATCCTCGTTGCTGGCAGCAACTGCGGCGCCGCCGCGGCGCAAGCAGCCGCCATCGCCGGCGTGACCAAGGTCCTCGTGGCCGACGCGCCTCACCACGCCGACGGCCTGGCCGAAAACGTGGCCGAGCAGATCCTGGGCCTGGCTGCGTCGTACTCGCACATCCTCGCTCCCGCAACCGCCTACGGCAAGAACATCCTGCCGCGCGTGGCCGCCAAGCTGGACGTGGCGCAGATCTCCGAGATCACCAAGGTCGATTCGCCGGATACCTTCGAGCGTCCCATCTACGCCGGTAACGCCATCGCCACCGTGCAGTCGTCGGACAAGATCAAGGTCATCACCGTGCGCACCACCGGTTTCGATTCGGCCGCGGCCGAAGGCGGCTCGGCTGCCACCGAAGCCATTGGCGCGGTTGCCGATTCGGGCAAGTCGAGCTTCGTCGGCCGCGAGCTGGCCAAGTCGGATCGTCCTGAACTGACCGCTGCAAAAATCATCGTCTCCGGTGGCCGCGGCATGGGCTCGGGCGACAACTTCAAGATCCTGGAACCGCTGGCCGACAAGCTCAATGCCGCCATGGGTGCCTCGCGCGCCGCGGTCGACGCGGGCTACGTGCCGAACGACTGGCAGGTTGGCCAGACCGGCAAGATCGTCGCACCGTCGCTGTACATCGCGGTCGGCATTTCCGGCGCCATCCAGCATTTGGCCGGCATGAAGGACTCGAAGACCATCGTCGCGATCAACAAGGATCCGGAAGCGCCGATCTTCTCGGTGGCCGACTACGGCATCGTTGGCGACCTGTTCGAGGTGGTGCCTGAGCTGGTCAAGCAACTCGGCTAAGCCGCGTCGGCTACCGCGTCGGTTACCGCGCGAAGTAACACTGCAGTAAACACCTGTAGGGTGGGCACGGGAACCCTGTGCCCACCCTACACGTCCATTGGAAGCGCAATTTTAGGAGATCAAGGTGACTTACAAAGCCCCGCTGAAAGACATGCTGTTCGTGATGAACGAACTGGCCGGACTGTCCACCGTCAACACGCTGCCCGGTTGCGAAGACGCCACCGCCGATACGGTCGAAGCAGTCCTCGAAGAAAACGCGAAATTCTGCGCCAACGTCGTCGCGCCATTGAACCATTCCAGCGACAAGGAGCCGAGCTTCTGGCACGACGGCCAGGTGACTACCTCCAAGGGCTTCAAGGATGCCTTCAAGGGCTTCGCGGAAGCCGGCTGGCAGGGCGTGCAGCACCCGACCGATTTCGGCGGCCAGGGCTTGCCCAAGCTGGTTGCCACGCCGTGCATCGAAATGCTCAACGCGTCGAGCATCTCCTTCGCGTTGGTGGCCTTGCTGTCGGACGGCGCGATCGAAGCGCTGCTGACGGCCGGATCAAGCGAGCAAAAGGCCACCTACCTCGAGCCGCTGGTGTCGGGCAAATGGACCGGCACCATGAACCTGACCGAGCCCCAGGCCGGGTCGGACCTGGCCGCCGTGCGCACGCGCGCCGTGCCGCAGGGCGACGGCACCTACAAGGTATTCGGCACCAAGATCTTCATCACCTACGGTGAGCACGACCTGACCGAGAACATCGTCCACCTGGTGCTGGCGCGCACGCCGGACGCACCCGCGGGCGTGAAGGGCATTTCGCTGTTCATCGTGCCCAAGTTCCTGGTCAACGCCGACGGCTCGCTGGGCGAGCGCAATGATGCGCACTGCGTCTCGATCGAGCACAAGCTGGGCATCAAGGCCAGCCCCACCGCGGTGCTGCAGTTCGGCGACCATGGCGGCGCGATCGGCACGCTGGTCGGCGAAGAGAACCGCGGCCTCGAATACATGTTCATCATGATGAACGCGGCCCGCTTCGGCGTGGGCTTGCAGGGCATCGGCCTGGCCGACCGCGCCTACCAGCAGGCGGTGGCCTTCGCCAAGGACCGCGTGCAGTCGCGCGACCTGGCCGGTTCCGCCGGTCCCGTATCGATCATCCATCACCCCGATGTGCGCCGCATGCTCATGTCGATGCGTTCGCAGGTCGAGGCGGCGCGCGCGCTGGCGTATGTGGGCGCGGGCATCAGCGACGTCGCCCATCACCACGAAGACGCCGCCGTGCGCGCGTCCAACCTGGCGGTGTACGAGTACCTGGTACCGATCATCAAAGGCTGGTCGACCGAGATGTCGCAGGACGTCACGCGCGACGGCGTGCAGGTTCATGGCGGCATGGGCTTTATCGAGGAAACCGGCGCGGCGCAGCACTACCGCGACGCCAAGATCCTGACCATCTACGAAGGCACGACCGCGATCCAGGCGAACGACCTGGTGGGCCGCAAGACGGTACGCGACGGCGGCGCCGTGGCCAAGTCGATCATCGGCCAGGTGCGCGAGACAGAGGCGCTGCTGGCGGCCATGGACGGTGCGGACTTCAAGGCGATCCATCGCGCGCTTGCCGACGGCAGCGTGGCGCTGGAAGCGGTGGTGGAGTATGTGGCCGCGAACATGAAGACCGACATCAAGGGCGTGTTCTCGGGCAGTGTGCTGTACCTGAAACTGGCCGGTATCGTGCTCGGTGGCTGGGTGATGGCACGCGCGGCGCTGGTGGCGCAGGCGAAGATCGATGGCGGTGAAGGCGATGCGGGCTTTTACAAAGCCAAGATCGCCACGGCGCGCTTCTTCGCGGACCATATCCTGACGCAGGCGTCGGGACTGCGCACGGCGATTGTGGAAGGTAGTGCCGGGGTGCTGGCGTTGACGGAAGATCAGTTCTAAGAACGCCACTACCCTCGTCGTTCCCGCCGAGTGCCGCCTTGGCGCGGGAACGACGGTTTTGAGAACAATGACTTCGGTGTCAGTTCTTACGACCTGCGAATCGAATTGCCCGCATTACGCACGCGATCCCCGCGCTGCATGCCCGGCTGATTGTTAAACTTGAACGAGCGGCGCTGGCCGTTGTCGTATTGGACATCCACCGTCCACACGGTATGCGCGTTCGCGCGTTCCTGGATCTTCTTGCCCGCATACGCACCACCGACCGCACCGGCCACCGTGGCCAGCGCGCGGCCCGAACCGCCGCCCACCTGATTGCCCAGCAAGCCGCCGACGGCGCCGCCACCGATCACGCCCAGGGCGTTCGCACTGCCGTTCTGGCGCGCGCTGCGTACCGCCGTCACCTTGCCGCAGTCGCGGCATGCCGCCGCGCGCGGCGCGTTGCGATTGTCATGACGCTCGCCCCCACGCGCCGCCGCCAGGGCGCGGTTATTCTCGGACTTGGCCGCGCGCAGGCATTTCATGCGCTGGCCATCGTTACGCTCGTCGTTGCAGATCTCGCGGTCCTGCGCATACCGCGCATCGGCGGCGCGCAGCTGCGCCGACGAGGCCTGTACCGTGCCCATCGCGCTGCTCAGCGCCAGTACCAGCGCGAGTGTCAAATTGCGTTTCATCATAGTGTTCTCCTGATCGATTAATCGTGCCCGGCAACGGGCCGCATACCGTATTGTAGAGCACTTGCGAGACAGCAATTATTCGCGGCAAGGTGCGCTTCGCCTGCCCTCAACTGTTTATAATCCATGCACGGTCTTTACATCCCACGTTTGCCCTATTCCACAGGATTTATCTTGAACATTCAACAATACGCAGTGCGCCTTCCGGTCGCGCTGGCCATCGCCACCCTGTTTACCGCCTGCGGCGGCGGGGGCGGCGATCCGACCCGGGTGCCGGGCCGGGTCGATACCCCGTCCACGCCCACACCGACGCCCACGCCAAACGATACCAGGCCGGATGGCTGCAAGGCGTACATCGCCGCCGATAAAACCGTCGCTGCCGACAAGGCTGGCGGTGCGAGCGTGCTCTCGTGCGGCGCACCGCTGGCCGATGTCAGCTGGAGCCAGGTCAGCGGCCCCGCGGTCACCCTGCAGGCGGCGCGCACGCCGACCATCACGTTCGAGCCGCGCGAAAAAGGCGTGATCGTCCTGCGCGCCGACGTCACCCTGGCCGACGGCTCGCGCCAGTCCCTGAGCACCGACGTCACCGTGACCGAGGCGCCGGTGGGCAGCTTCCTCACCCTGCGCGCCGACCACTCCGTGCGTCCCGGCACCGAAACCTCGGTACGCGCATGGCCGAACCTGTTCGGCGGCGACAAGGTCGTCGGCATCGTCTGGACCCAGGTCAGCGGCCCGGCCGTGACGATGAATACCGAAGACCCGCAACTGCTGATGTTCAAGGCGCCGGACGTCACCGCCGATGTGGCGCTGCGTTTCCGCGCCACCATGACCTTGAATAGCGGCGTGAAGGACAGCGACGACGTGCTGATCAGCCTCGACCGCCAGGCCGCCCCCGGCCAGGGCGCGCTGTTCGACATCACCGCGCGCGTGCACCCGTACCGCCAGGCCGGCGCCTATGCGGCCGTGCTGGCGCGCTGCGCCTACGATGTGGGGGTGCGCTACTCCGGTTCCTCGAACACGCTGTGCAGCGCCGAGGTGCTGCCGCCGCTGCAGACCGAAGCGGGCATCGGCGCGGTGCCGAGCGTGGCCCAGGTGATGGGCCGGGTACTGGTCTCGCACGACTTCCTGGGCGCCAATTTCGAGCAGTTCCTGCTGACCCAGGACGCCAACAGCGATTTCCGCCGCCTGCTGGCGAGCGTGTCGAGCATCGTCATCGGTTCGCACGTGCGGCCGAGTTTCTACAGTGCCGGCACCGGTGCGATTTATCTCGATGCCAACAACCTGTGGCTGACCGCCGAACAGCGCGACGTCGTCACCGAGGTGCCCGACTACCGCGCCGCGTTCGATGACAACCTGAACTTCATTCCGCTGGGCCGCTCGGTGAAGAACAATGCGTACGCGCGCCGCAGCTATCCATCCACGACGCGCGTGACGCGCACCACCGACGAACTGCTGTTCGACCTGGGCCGCCTGATGTACCACGAGCTGGCGCACGCCAACGACTTCCTGCCGTCGGTCGAGCGGGCCATGAATCCGCAGCGCTCGATCTGGGAAAATATCGTCGACCGCGTCGGCAACCGCACGCTGCCGTCGGATGCGCTGGCCGTGCAGTTCCCGCTGCAGTCGAGCGAAATGCTGGGCATGGGGCAGGTGCTATACCAGGGCAAAACCGCCACTTCCGTGCAGAAGGGTTATACCGCGACCGATATCGGGCGCTTCTTCGGTTCCGACCGCGCATCGGATGACTATGCCTACTCGATTTTCGAGGATGACAGCTCGCGCGAAGACCTGGCGATGCTGTTCGAGGAATTCATGATGAGCTACCGCCACGACGTGCGCTACGACGTGGGCTATATCAACCAGACCACCGGCAGCGACCTGATCGTCGGCTGGGGCCAGCGCGGCCGCATTGCCGAGCCGGCCATCAAGCCGCGCGTCAAGCTGGTGCTGCAGCGCATCGCGCCGTGGATCGACGCCAGCGCGGTGGACCGCCTGCCGGCGCCGCTCATGATGCGGGCCGGCGAGAGCTGGGATGCCAACCTGGTGCTCAACCCGCCGGGCGGCTTTTCCAGGCAGTCCGCATTGCGCAAGGAATCGGCTGACGAGCGTGCCGCGCGCCTGCGTGGCGATATCAGGCAGCGCGAGCGGCACGGCAAGATGACCCCGGATGCGCGTCAGCCGTAGGCGCCGCCGGTGTAAAGCAGGTCGTTGAGGCGGGCGAGGGTGGCAATGGTCATCGTCGCCGCCGTCAGCATTGTGCAAACCAACAACACTGCCAGCACCCAGTTCGACGCCGACTTGCGGCCTGAGCCGGCATTGAAGGCGGCGTCGAATTTTTCGTCGGGGGTCAGGCCGATCATCAGCGCTTCGACGAAGCCGATAATGCCCGACAGCACCAGCGGCAAGACCTTGAAAAACCAGTTGGCCTCGGGCGCCAGGCCATACACCAGCCCGGCAACGGGCAGGCTGGCCAGGTGCAGCAAGCCCAGCTTGTCGAGGCTGCCGCGCAGGTAAAAGCGGTGCGCGCCGACGGCCCCGAGGATCAGGGCGAGGAAGCTGGCGAAGGTCTTGTTTTTGTGCGATGTGGACATGAATATGGGCCTGAAGCGGGCCAGGGAAGCGGGAAAGCAGGCAGTATCGGTCAATTTTGACCGGAAAGCACGGCGTTTCCTGCGACAGACATCGACGATGCAGTTGGCGGTCCGGGCCAAAATCGGCGATAATCTTTGCTTCGCCCCGAAGTGCGCGCCCTGTTGTCATTAACGCTTGCTGCTGCGCGGCATTGCGCGCTATAATTGTCGGCTTTTTCCGCCCAGCACAACTTTTTGGAATTATTATGGTCGTTATTCGTTTAGCTCGTGGAGGCGCCAAGAAGCGCCCGTTCTTCAACATCGTTGCAACGGACTCGCGCAATCGCCGCGACGGCCGCTTCATCGAGCGCATCGGTTTTTACAACCCGATGGCAGCTGGTGGCGAAGTCGGCCTGCGTATCACCGCAGACCGTCTGGCTTACTGGCAAGGCGTTGGCGCACAATTGTCGCCAACCGTTGCACGTCTGGTGAACAGCCAGCCTGCAGCTCCAGCAGCAGCCTAAGCAGGTCCGGGTTTGAGCGGTTCAGCAGCATCCGGGGTGCAAATCCCTGACGATCTGACGCAAGTCGGGTACGTGTCCGGCGCCTTCGGCGTCACCGGTTCGATACGGGTCACCCCGTTTTCCACCGACGCGGATGGGTTGCTGAGCGTGAAAACCTGGTGGCTGGATAAACCCAGCCTGCAATCCGTCTCCGTACGGACTGCGAAAATGCACGGCGGCGACGTCGTGGCCCAGTTGGCAGGTACGCTCGGGCGGGATGCCGCGGAGGCGCTCAAGGGCGCCGCTGTTTCCATCCCGCGCAGCCAATTCCCGCAACTGCCGGCCGATGAATTTTATTGGTCCGATCTGATCGGACTGAATGTAGTGAACCTGCAAGGCGACGCCTTGGGGCTGGTGTCCGACATGATGCACAACGGCGCGCAATCGATTTTGCGCATCACGCCGGTGCCGGATGCCGCGAACGATGACAAGGCGCCCGAGCGCCTGATTCCGTTTGTGGACCAGTTCGTCAAAACAGTTGACCAGACAAGCAAGACCATCACGGTGGACTGGGGTCTGGATTATTAAGGCTCAAGCAAGGCGAGAACGCGATGCAATTTGATGTCGTGACCTTGTTTCCCGAGATGTTTGCCGCACTGACGCAGTCGGGTGTCACCCGCCGCGCCTTCGAGCAGAAACGCTGGGGCTTGTCGACCTGGAATCCACGCGATTTCACCACCGACAACCACCGTACCGTCGACGACCGCCCGTATGGCGGCGGGCCGGGCATGGTGATGCTGGCCAAGCCGCTCGAAGCTGCCATCGGCGCCGCCAGGCAGCGCCAGGTCATGCTCGACTTGCCGATTCCGCGCGTGGTCTTCATGTCGCCGCAGGGCAGGGCGCTGACCCACGAACGGGTGATGGATCTGAAGGATGAAGCGGGCTTGATCGTGCTGTGCGGACGCTACGAAGCGGTCGACCAGCGCTTGCTCGACCGCTGCGTCGACGAGGAAATCAGCCTCGGCGACTTCGTGCTGTCGGGCGGCGAACTGCCGGCGATGGCGCTGATGGATGCGGTGGTACGGCAGTTGCCGGGCGTACTGAACGACGACGCTTCGGCGGTCGAAGACAGTTTCGTCAACGGCTTGCTCGATTCGCCCCATTACACCCGTCCCGATACGTATGAAGGTGTGGTGGTGCCGCCGGTCCTGATGGGCGGCAACCATGCCGAGATTGTCAAGTGGCGGCGCGAGCGCATGCTCGAAGCCACCGCCAGGAAACGGCCCGATCTGCTGGTCAAGGCGCGCAGCGCTGGACTGCTGAGCAAGGCCGATGAAAAGTTTCTTGCAGGTTTGTAAATCTGCTATTGCAGTACCACTGTGCAGGCAATCTCGCCCGTATCAGTAACCCCATCCTCTACTGGGCGAATGCAGCGCCAGCAAGATGGTTATCGGAGTCCTAAAAATGAATTTGATTCAGCAACTTGAGCAAGAAGAAATTGCCCGTCTGGGCAAGACTATTCCTGATTTCGCACCTGGCGATACCGTTATCGTCAACGTCAACGTGGTCGAAGGCACCCGCAAGCGCGCCCAGGCATACGAAGGCGTCGTGATCTCCCGTCGTAACCGTGGCCTGAACTCGAACTTCATCGTTCGCAAGATCTCGTCCGGCGAAGGCGTCGAGCGTACGTTCCAGCTGTATTCCCCGCTGATCGCATCGATCGAAGTCAAGCGTCGTGGTGATGTTCGCCGCGCCAAGCTGTACTACCTGCGTGAGCGTTCGGGTAAATCGGCACGTATCAAAGAAAAACTGCCAAACCGTCGCGCTGCAACTCCAGCCGCTGCCAAGTAATCGGCATCTGCGTTGCAAAAAAGGCATCCTACCGGATGCCTTTTTTCGTTTTGAAGGACAATACCCTTGCCCAAGATTATTTTCGATCCAGAAAAATTGCCTGTCCAAGCCCTCGGTGGCGAAGCGGCGCTCGATGCCGAGCGTCTCACGCCCGACTGGCTGCGCCAGCGTTTTGCCAGTCCCGCCGACTGGCAGCCGGAGCCGCCGGGCGAATCCTGGGCCGAACGCACGGTGATGACGCCGGCCTCGGTGCTGTTGCCGCTGGTGCAGCGCGAGGGTGGCCTGAGCATGCTGCTGACGGTGCGCACCGCGCACCTGTCGGCGCACGCGGGGCAGATCAGTTTTCCGGGCGGGCGCGCCGAAAGCTACGACGCTTCGGCCATCGACACGGCGCTGCGCGAGAGCGAGGAAGAAATCGGCCTGCAGCGCCGCCACGTGGACGTGATCGGCACGCTGCCGGATTACATTACCGGCACCGGCTTTCGGGTCACGCCGGTGGTGGGCCTGATCGCGCCGCCGTTCGAGCTGGTCGCCGACGCCAATGAAGTGGCCGAAATTTTTGAAGTGCCGCTGCAGTTCCTGATGGACGGCATGAACCACCAGCGCCTCTCGCTGGAACTGCCCGAGGGAGCGGGGCAGCGCAGCTTCTACGCCATGCCGTATGATCGCTTCTTTATCTGGGGTGCCACCGCCGGCATGCTGCGCAATCTGTTTCACTTCCTGCGCGCCTGAACAGGGCCGGCCCGGCCGACCGCGTCGCCAATATGTTTGATTGAATCGGTGCTCTGCGCTATCGTAGCGGGCATTGATGAATTGCTCTGCTGCTTCATTTCAAAAAGTACAAAGGACGTTCGATGACATTTCTCTCCATTCTCTGCGCGCTGCTGATCGAACAGCTCAAGCCGCTGCGGGCAGACAATCTGATTTATGCGGAGATCAAGAGTTTTGCGATGCGCATGGAGGGGTGGTTCAACGCGGGCGATGCCAGCAACGGGCGCATGGGCTGGGTGCTGGTCATGCTGCTGCTGGTGGGCCCGACGGCCCTGATTTCCTGGCTGCTGTACCACTACCAGCTGGTGTTCATCGCGTTTGCGTGGAATGTGCTGATTGTCTACCTGACCCTCGGTTTCCGCCATTACAGCCACTATTTCAGTTCGATCCAGGCAGCGCTGAGCGCGGGCGACGAAGCCGGCGCGCGCGCGCTGCTGTCGGAGTGGGCGCGCATCGACACGGTCGGCATGGAAGCGTCGGAAGTGGCCCGCATCGCCGTGGAAAAGTCGCTGGTGACCACGCACCGCAATGTGTTCGGGGTGTTTTTCTGGTTCTTGATCGTGGGGCCGGCCGGCGCGGTGATGTACCGCGTGTCGGAATACCTGGCGCGGGCGTGGAACGAGCCGGATCACATGCGTAACGAAGCTTTCGGCCAGTTCGCCGCGCGCGCGTTTTACTGGATCGACTGGCTGCCGGTGCGGCTGACGGCGGTGGCGTTCGCGGTGGTGGGCAATTTTGAAGATGCCATTTATGCATGGCGCAACTTCGCCCATCGCTGGAACGACGAAGCGCGCGGGATTATTTTGTCGGCCGGCGGCGGTGCGATGGGGGTGCGTTTGGGCACGCCCAACGAGAACGCATCGAAGGTGTTGCCGCCGGACGCGGCCACCGTGGACAGCACCTACAGCGAAGTGGAAGTGATGCCGGGCGAAGAGCCGAACGCCCGGGCGCTGCAAAGCACGGTCGGACTGGTGTGGCGGGCGTTGCTTTTATGGATGCTGCTGCTGTTGCTGTTGTCGGGGGCGGTTGGTTTGGCTAATATTGGGCAGGTGGCGGCGTAAGCGGCTGTTCCGCTCGGCACTATTCTCATCGTTTCTGCCAATGGCAGGAACGACGGGAATTGCGGCCGGAACGATGGTGGTGGCAGACCGCTCCCCTTTAACCACATCGCATCATTCTGCAAGCTCAACTCTTCTATAAGATATAATACTCACGTTCCACGGCAACACCTGATTCACCGGTCCGGCGCTTGCGCCATCGTCTCCACGCATCTTCTTGTTCCTACGACCCGCCCTATGGCCGAGTTATCCGAAAGCAAGAAAAAACTCGCCGACGAGTTTTTCATTCTTGGCATCACCAGCGATGGCAGGCAGTTCCGTCCCAGCGACTGGGCTGAGCGGCTGTGCGGCGTCATGTCCTGCTTCCGCCCCGAAGGCTCGGGCGGGCGCAACGCGCACCTGCAGTTTTCGCCCTACGTGCGCCCGACCATGCTCGACGGCGTCAAGGCCGTGGTGGTCAACAACGACCTTCAACAACTCGAACCGCTGGCCTACCACTTCGTCCTCAATTTCGCCAAGGACAACGACTTGCAGGTCCTCAACGCCTGCTTCCTGCCTTTGCCGGGCGACCCTAAAATTTAAATACGCGTCACCACTGCTTTGAGCAGGATCAAACCGACATCAGAAAGCCCGCGTAAGTTTAAGCCTGTCGCGCGCAACCCTGCGCGCGCGCACATCACAAGCGCTGAGCCGCTCGGGAGGAAACAATGCGCATAGGCGAAATCTGTACTGTCCAAACCATTTACTGCAAGGGCGACGAAACCGTCCAGGCCGCCGCCTTGCTGATGCGTAAGCATCACGTTGGCGACCTGGTCGTCATCGAACAAGCGGAAAACGAACGCGTTCCGGTAGGCATCATCACCGACCGCGATATCGTGGTCTCCGTCATCGCACTCGGGCTCGACCCGGCCAGCCTGCTGGTCGGCGACATCATGAGCGCCGACCTGTTGACCGCGTCGGAAGACGACGACGTCTACGAAACGATCGACCGCATGCGTTTTCGCGGCATCCGGCGTGTGCCCGTGGTCAATAACGCGGGCGGCCTGACCGGCATCGTCAGCGTCGACGACCTGCTCGAATTCCTGGCCGAGGAAATGGGCGAACTTTCACGCATCAGCTCGCACCAGCAATCGCACGAAAAACGCGCGCGCCAGTAGCTTGCCAGCGCGATGGCTGCCCTCTGGTATGATGGCTCGCGCCGGGGTCCGCGTGGGCACGGCAAACCGTGTCCACCCTACCAGAAGACCTCATGAACCAAATTCGCTGGATCTGCGCTGCCGCCTACCTTGTCACGGGCGCCGCGCTCGCCCTGCCGATGCCGAAAGGCGTCGTGCAGGGACCTTCCGTCGAAGGCATCACCGAATACCGCCTGCCGAACGGCCTGAAGGTGCTGCTGTTTCCCGACTCGTCCAAGCCCACCGTCACCGTCAACGTCACCTACCTGGTCGGCTCGCGCCACGAAAACTATGGCGAGACCGGCATGGCCCACCTGCTCGAACACCTGATGTTCAAGGGCGCGCCGAACAACCGCAACATCGCCCAGCAGTTCTCGCAGCGCGGCATGCAGTTCAACGGCACCACGGGGCTCGACCGCACCAACTATTACGAAGTCTTCCAGGCCGGCGACGACAACCTGAAATGGGCGCTGCAGATGGAAGCGGACCGCATGGTCCATTCCTACATCGCCAAGAAGGATCTCGACTCCGAAATGACGGTGGTGCGCAACGAGTACGAAAGCGGCGAGAATTCGCCCGGTGAAGTGCTGATGAAGCGCATGCAGAGCCTCGGCTACGACTGGCACAGCTACGGCCGTTCCACCATCGGCAACCGCAGCGATATCGAAAACGTCAGGATCGAGAACCTGCAAGCGTTCTACCGCACCTGGTACCAGCCCGATAACGCGGTGCTGCTGGTGGCCGGCAAATTCGATCCGGCCCGCACGCTCGGCTGGATCGCGCAAAGTTTCGGCGCCATCCCCAGGCCCAGGCGCGCCTTGCCGCAGTTCTGGACGGTGGAGCCGACCCAGGACGGCGAGCGCAGTTTCACCGTGCGGCGCCAGGGCGACGTGCAGATGATCGCGGTCGGCTACAAGGTGCCGCCCGCGCTGCATGACGACAGCGACACCCTCAGCTTCGCCTCCGAAGTGCTGGGCGCGGCCACCACCGGGCGCCTGCACAAGCTGCTGGTCGAAAGCGGCAAGGCCAGCGACGTCTTCGCCTACGCCGAAACCGGCTATGCGCCCGGCATGCTGTACTTCGGCGCCGTGGTGCGCAAGGGCGACCCGATCGAACCGGTGCGCGAGGCGCTCACGGCCGCCGTCGAGGACTTCGCCAAGACACCGCCGACCGACGCCGAAATCGAGCGCGTGCGCCGCAACTACACCAACAGCATCGAGAAAAGCCTGAACGACCCGCAGCAGGTCGGCGTGGCCTTGTCCGAAGTGATCGCGCTGGGCGACTGGCGCCTGTTTTTTGTCGGGCGCGAACGCATCGCCACCATCACCGCCACCGACGTGGCCGAGGCGGCGGGGCGCTATCTGCGCCGCGACAACCGCGTCACCGGCCACTTCCTGCCGGACGACGCCCCGCGCCGCGCCGAGATCCCGCCCGCGCCAAGCCTGGCCAGCGTCATGAAGGACTTCAAGCCCAAGGCCGCCACCCAGAAGTCGGAAGACTTCGATCCGAGCCAGGCCAACATCATGAAGCGCACCACGCTGGCCACCGCGGGCGGCATCAAGCTTGCGCTGCTGCCCAAGAAGAATCGCGGCGAAGCCGTTTTCGTGGACCTGAACCTGCGTTGGGGCGACCAGAAAAGCCTGTTCGGCAAAGGCATGCTGCCGGCGATGACGGGCGCCATGCTCACGCGCGGCACCACCAAATATACGCGCGAGCAGCTCTCGGACGCCTTCGACAAACTCAAGATCAGCGGTGGCCTGATGGAGTTCGAGACCACCCGTTCCAACCTGGCCGAGGCGCTGCGCCTGGTCGCGCACGTGCTCAAGGAACCAAGCTTTCCCGAAGCCGAATTCGAGCAGCTGCGCCAGCAATTTCTGGTCAGCCTGGAGTCTTCCCGCAGCGAGCCGCAAGCGGTGGCCGCGCGCGTGCTGAGCGAACACTTCGACCATTATCCGAAGGGCGACATCCGCGCCAGCCGCACGCTCGACGAACAGATCGCCGACGTCAAGGCGGTGCGCCTGGAAGATGTGAAGGCTTACTACCGTGACTTCTACGGCGCTTCGCATGGCGAACTGGCCATTGTCGGCGACTTCGACGCCGCGCCCGTGGCCCCGCTCGTCGACGAGTTGTTCGGCAAGTGGCAGAGCCGCGCCAGCTATGCGCCAGTGCTGCGCACGCACGCGGCCATTGCGCCGATGAACAAGACCGTCAACCTGGCCGACAAGGAAAATGGCGTCGTCATGGCGCGCCTGAACCTCGATCTGCAGGTCGACGATCCGGACTATCCGGCGCTGATGCTGGCTAATTACATCTTCGGCGACGGCGGCCTGGAATCGCGCCTGATGAACCGCATCCGCCAGAAGGATGGCTTGTCCTACGGCGGCGGCTCGCAGCTGGGGGCAGGGGACCTTGACCGCGCCGGCAGCCTGACCATGAGCGCCATCGCCGCGCCGCAGAACCTGGCCAGGCTCGATGCCGCCATGCGCGAGGAACTGGTGCGCGCCGTCATCAAGGGCTTTACTCCGGGCGAACTGGCGGCGGCCAAATCGGGCCTGCTGCAGCAGCGCGCGCAAAACCGCGCCGACGACAGCATTCTCGCCGGCGCCTGGACTTCATTGCTGTATCAGGGAAAAACGTTTGAATGGAGCGAGCGCTTCGAGCAAAAACTGGCCGCTGTGTCGTTGGAACAACTAAATGCGGCGTTCCGCAAGGCGATCGATCCGGCCAAGCTCAGTGTCGTCATAGCGGGAGATCAAGAGAAAGCCAAGCTCAAGCGGTAAAAGTAGCAATACTTGCTGGCGGGATAGCAATGTTTACGGTATTCTGTTGCCTCGAGGAAGTATTTGCTTCCTTTGTAGAACACACGGAGATGTTGGAACATGGCCAGGGAGAAGCAGAAGGAGTCCTCGTTCGAGGGTAAGGTGGTCCTCGTGACCGGTGCGGCAGGCGGCATCGGCCGAGCGGCCGCGGTGGCGTTCGGACGCGCTGGCGCGTGCGTGGTGGTGGCCGATACCTCGGTCGACGGCGGCCATGCGACGGCGGCGATGATCGTCGAAAACGGCGGCAAGGCGCTGTTCGTGCAGTGTAACGTCACGCGCGCGGCGGAAGTCGAAGCGCTGATCGACAAGACGGTGGCGTATTACGGGCGGCTCGATTGCGCGTTCAATAATGCGGGCATCGAGGAAGAGCACCAGCCGCTGGCCGATGCCGACGAAGCGCTGTTCGACCGCATCATGAACGTCAACGTCAAGGGCACATGGCTGTGCATGAAGTACGAGATTCGCCAGATGCTCAAGCAGGGCAGCGGGTCGATCGTCAACACGGCATCGGTGGCCGGCCTGGTCGGCGCGCCGACCCAGCCGATTTACGCCGCCAGCAAGCACGCTGTGGTGGGCATGACCAAGACCGCGGCGGCCGAGTATGCGCGCGAGGGGATTCGTATTAATAGTGTGTGTCCGGGCGTGGTCAATACGCCGATGATGGGCCGCGCACTGGAACGCGAACCGCTGCGCGAGAAAAAGCTGCGCAATGTGCATCCGATGGGCCGGTTCGCCGAGCCGGTGGAGATTGCCAATGCGGCGATGTGGCTGTGTTCGGACCAGAGCTCGTTCGTGACCGGGCATCAGCTGGCCGTGGATGGCGGGTTGACCGCGATTTGATCAGCTACCGTCGTTTCCGCCATCGGCGCAAGCGACGGTGACATGCGCGGAAACGACGACTACGCCGTACTCAACTCCGCCACAAAATCATACATATCCCCCCTGAAGTACGAGCGGCAAAACTCCACCGCGCGTCCATCCCTCAGGAACGCCAGCCGTTCCACGCACAAGCCCGCATCGCCTTCCTTCGACTGCAGCAGCTTGGCCTGCTCGGCATTGAGCAGCAGCGCCGATAACCGCTGCAGTGCGCGCGTAGGCCGGTTGCCGGCCGCTTCCAGCGCCTCGTACATCGACACCCCCACCACATCGAGCGATGGCAGGCAGGACGCCACGATGGTCGCGTACTCCAGGCACATCGGCAACTCGTCGGCATAGCGGATCCGGTTGAAGCGGTACACCGGCGCACCCGGCGAGAGCCGCAGGCGCAGGGCTTCCTCCGGCGTCACCGTCCCCTCCGAGCGTTTAAGCCACACGCTGCGCGGCGTGCGCCCGCGTGCCCGCATATCTTCCGAAAACGAGGTCAGCTTGGCGAAGTTCTTCTCGATCCGCGTGTTGATGAAGTTGCCCGAGCCGGGCCGCTTGACCAGCAAGCCCTCGCTCACCAGCCCGTCGATTGCCTTGCGCACCGTGATGCGCGAGATCGACAGGTCGAGCGCCAGTTGCCGTTCCGCCGGCAGGGCTTCGTCCGGGCCGAAGATGCGCTGGTCGATCGCTTCGCGCAGGGCGCGCTGCAATTGCTGGTACAGCGGCTGCGAGCTGGTCTGGGCCAGCGTCTGCATGATGTGGACAAGGGAAGTCATACCAATCTGCTTTCTTTCGTGAGGGTGGGACCACTTTTCCCGTCGCCTGGCGCAAATTCGCCACATCATGCAGTTGTCTCATTTGCATATAACGATAATACCAAAAAAAGACCGCAGGAATAGCCCTCCCTCTTGCAACTACGTCAAATTCGCCCCCAATGACCAGACCACTTGGCCAAAGTCCCAGTCCACCCGTGTGTTATCGAAACAACATATGAAAAAATTCGCTTAACTGGTAGTGTTCTGGTATTAAAGAGGAGTATATTGGCGTTAGATTGGTTTTAGACGTGGTTGTACCCGTAGCACATAAAAAGTCGTTGTTAAAAATGAACTGGCTTACTCACGGAGCCAACATCAAGGGGGAAGTAATGAAGCGCAATCAGTCAGTAGTGAATAAGAACGCAGAGCGTCCTGTATCGACCAGCCTGACGCCGGTAGCGTCGGCCGCAGCTATTCTGGTGTTGAGCATCGCCATGTCGGCCCAGGCCCAGGCCCAGGCGCCCGCCACGGCACCAGGCGTGGACCCGGAGGTCAAGGGTGAAGTGGTGGTCGTCACCGGTATCCGTGCGGCGATGCAGCAGTCGCTGAACCAGAAGCGCAATTCCGACAGCCTGGTCGAAGTCATTACTGCTGAAGACGTGGGCAAGATGCCCGACAAGAACGTGGCCGATTCCCTGCAGCGCCTGCCCGGCGTGAGCGTGGCCGCCGCCGGCGGCTCGGAAGGCAGCTTCGGCGAAAACGACCGCGTCGCCCTGCGCGGCACCCCGTTCGGCCTGACCCTCACCACCCTGAACAGCCACACCGTCTCGAGCGGCGACTGGTTTGCCGATAACATCATCGGCGGCGGCCGCAGCGTCAGCTTCTCCCTGTTTCCGTCCGAACTGATCGGCCGCGTGACGGTGCACAAAGGTTCGCAGGCCAACCTGCTCGAAGGCGGCGCCGTCGGCGTGGTCGACATCGAAACGCGCAAGCCGCTGGACTTCAAGAAGGGCCTGAGCGCGCAGATGAGTCTGGGCGCCGTGAATTCGCAAAACTCGGGCAAGAACGATGGCCAGTTCAACGGCCTGGTTAACTGGAAGAACGAGGCCGGCAACCTGGCCGTGATGGTCCAGGGCTTCCATGAAAAACGCACCCTGAGCCGCGTCGGCCAGGAAAACGGCATCTGGTACGATCCGGTCGATGCCGGCTCGTCCGTGGACAAGGGCGTGCCCGGTGCGTCGACCGCCATCAAGACCGATCCGGTCAAGGGCGCCAAGGCCAACTACCTGGGCGGTACAGCCTGGTTCGAGCAGGAGCGCACGCGCAAGGGCGGCCTGATCGACATCCAGTTCAAGCCGACCAGCGACATCACGCTCGACCTGACCGCATTCCATTCGCACCTCGACGCCCCCAACATCAACCACAACTTCATGCAGTCGCTGGGCCGCTTCCTGGCGCCGAACTGGGCGGCCAAGGATTTCCCTGCTGGTCACACCAGCGGCACCGTCAGTAACGGCGTGCTGACCCAGTTGACCGGTACCGTGCCGGCCAACTGCGGCGCGGTGTGCGGCACGATGTCGAGCGCGGTGCAGGAAGAATTCAGCCGCCCGATCGCCGAGAGCCAATCCAAGTTCGTCAACCTGGACGGCAAATGGCGCGTCAACGACAAGCTGACCCTGGCCGGCAAGGTCGGCTCGACCAAAGGCCTGGGCAATACCCAAAGCGGCGCGCTAGGCGTCTGGATGCCGTACACCGGCGGCAGCTACACCATGAACGGGCTCGACAAGGCGGTCACCTACGTGATCCCGGGCGCAGACAAGTTCTCGATCGGCGGCGGTCCTGATGGCAGCGGCAACGTGCCTTACACCTACGGCTCGCACGTGACCGCGATCGACAAGGAAGTCTACGGCCAGATCGACGGCACCTTCAAACTGGACCTGGCCAGCGTGCAGTCGGTCCAGTTCGGCGTGCGCGCTGCGGAGCACAAGCGCGACCTGACCGCCATCGGCATCAACGCCTTGCCAAGCCTGTCCCTGGTCAGCAACCTGCCGACGGGCGGCCTGACCTCGTTCCCGACCGAGTTCAACGACCTCGGCGCCAACGGCGCCGGCTGGTGGACCTTCTCGCGCGAAGCGGTCAACAGCTGGCTGAGCACCCATGCCAAGTACGAAGGCCACTTGAAGCAGAACGAATTCAAGATCAAGGAGCCGACCCGTTCGGCCTACGTGATGGCGAACTTCGGCGCCGACGGCATTTCGGGCAATGTCGGCGTGCGCGTGGTGCACACCAAGGAATCGGTCGAGCGCAACGAGATTGCACCGTCCGGCAACTTCGAGCCGCGTTTGTACAACAACACCTATCTCGACTTCCTGCCAAGCGCGAACTTCCGCATGGACCTGTCGAAGAACCTGGTGGCGCGCTTCTCGACCAGCCGCACGATGGCGCGTCCGGAGCTGGGCCAGATGGCCGGCACCGACCTGCGCGACGTGCAGGGCACCGGCAGCGCCGGCAATCCGAACCTGCGTCCGATCCGCGCCAACAATTTCGACCTGGGCGTGGAATGGTATTTCGCCGAGAAGTCGCTGCTGGCGGCCGGCGCGTTCTACTCGGCGCTGGACGGTTACGTAACCTACGGTTCGGGCACCGCGACCTTCTACAACCAGCTGCAGAAGAAGAACACCGTGTACCAGATCGACACCCCGCTCAACACCACGGCGGAAGTGAAGGGCATGGAGTTCTCGTATCAGCAGGCGCTGCCGGCGGGTTTCGGCGTGAATGCCAACTATACCTACACCCTGGGCAAGGAAACCGGCAAGGCGCCGGGTTCGATGTGCGGCGCGCTGACCTATGCCGACTGCACCCTGATCGGTACCTCGAAAAACGCCTACAACGTCGGCGCTTTCTATGAGCAGAACAAGGTCTCGGCGCGCCTGACCTACAGCTGGCGCTCGGGCTTCCTGAACGGCACCAGCCGCAATTCGGCCTCGTACCAGGCGTCGGTCGGTTCGCTGTCGGCATCGCTGGCGTACCAGATCAACGAGAACTTCAGCGTTACCCTCGACGGCAAGGACCTGAACAATCCGATGGTGCGTTCGGTAATCCACACCGCCGGTGCGATGGATGTGCCAGGTTCGCTGTACAAGAACGGCCGCCAGATCTATCTGGCGCTGCACGGCAAGTACTGAGGCTGAGATGGAGGGACTTCGGTCCCGCCGGAAAAGACGGGACGCTTGCGCGTCCCGTTGTTTTTGGTGCGCCCGGCACGACCGCACTGAGCGCATGCGGCAATGAAACGATGACGCCGGGGTGATTTATAGCCGGAATCCCGCTTCGCGCTGATGTCTGATCGATAAAACCAGAATGGCGTCCTGGTGTGCATCGTAGGCGTACAGCGCGATGTAGCCACTTTTCCCTTTTGAAATTACCAGCTCATGCAAGCCCACTTCGGCCGGCCTGCCAAGGAACGGATGCCGAGCAAGAATGTTGATGGCTTCATCGATCAAATCGAGCGTCTCGGAAGCGTTCAGATTGCTCGTGACGAGGAAGTTACTGATACGTTCAAGGTCGGCAATTGCCCGGGTCGAGTAACTTATTTTCGCCACGGCTTGGCCTCGGGCCTGGCTGCCTCACTATTGCTAAGGCGCTCGCGCAGATAGGTGCGCACATCGTCAGCGTCGTACCCCAGTCCGCTTTCCCGCATCTCGGCCAGGGCTGTCTGCGCCTGCGCAACAAACTCCGCTCGCTGCTCAGCCGCATCCGCGGCCTGGCTGATTGCCCCAACCATGAACGCATGCGTGCTGATGCCCAATTCCTCGGCTGCCGCGACCGCTCGTTCCTTGAGTTCGGGTGACAGTTTTAGTGATGTGGTTGGCATGATGAAGCAGCTCCAAAAAGAGGGTGTTACTAGGGTAGCACCGTTCTGTGAACGGGGGAAGCAACGTGCTTCAGAAACCTCCATAGCCGGAACAGGTACCAAGCTCAGAGTTCGGCAACATGCGATTAGTTCAACATCCATTCATCCTGTTTGAATTCGGTCAATCCCTGGACGCGTTAACGAAAAAAGGCGGGCCCGGCTTGCGCCGGAACCCGCCCGATCAGACGGCAATGCCGTGAATTACTTCGCTGCCGGAGCCGGAGCCGGAGCCGCTGCCACTGGCGCTGCCGTATCGGCCGGACGCTTGAGCCACATGGTCCAGTAACGCGCCAGGTCGCCGATGCCATCGTTACCCTTGATGGTTTCAAACGTCTTGATCGCATCGTCCTTGCGGCCGGCCTTGACGTACGCCATGCCCAGCTTGAGCTTGGCTTCTTCCGGACGCTTCAGGCCGCCCTTGGCGATGCCTTTTTCGATGCGCTCGATGCCCTTGTCGAATTCGTCCATGGTCACGTAGGCGTAACCCAGGTTCACCATGCCGGTGCCGTCTTTCATCTTGGCAGCGCTGGCTTCGCCGGTGGCGATATTCTTCGCATCGTCGGCCGCGGCCTTGCTGACGCGGTCGCGCAGCGACTTGTGCTTGGCGGCGTCGGCGCCGGTGCCCAGCACGTTGGCGGCGAAACCGGCATCAACCGCCTTCTTCGCTTCGACCGGGAAGCCGGAGCGCACCGCTTCTTCGGCCATGTTGACGTAGGTCTCGGCTTCCAGCTGTTTCAGCACGGTCGATTCCAGGCGGTATGCGTCGAGCAGCAGGCGCGAGTTGAAGCTGGTCTTGCCGTACATGCGGTGCAGCAAGTCCGCCCACAGGTCCTGGCTCGGGTAGGCGGCAATCAGCTTCTCCAGCGCGACCGTGTAGGCCGGCCAGTCTTTTTGCTTGCCGGCGATGGCGACCAGCAGGCGCAGGTCGCCCTCCGCCGGAGGGGTGCCAGCCTTTTCCAGTTCGGCCAGGTGGGTCTGGGCTTCGGTCTTGGCCGTGGCCAGATCGTTATTCAGGTAGTAGGCACGCGACATCGAGGCACGCACGCGCGACGGCGAACCGCCCTCGGCGATGTAGCGCTTCATCCATTCGATCGCCTTCGTATAGTTCTTGGCGTTGTTTTGCAGATTGCCCATCGCCAGGATGAATTCCGGCTTGTCGACCGCCGGCGTGCTTGGCGAGTTGATGATCGCTTCGAGCGAGCTCATTGTCATCGCTTCGTTGCCGCTGGCCGAACCGAGCGAGAATTTCATGCGCTCGATGACGTAGTTTTCGTACGGGGTGCGGTTGGCGTAGGCTTCCGCGGCAGTCAGTCTTTCCTGGACTTCCGTGAATTTCTTACCGTCGATCAAGACCTTGACGGCGGCCGGGTCCAGCAGCTTGTACAGCTCCGGACGCACGGTTTCAGGTTTGGTCGGAGCGGCACTGGTCGCAGGCGTGGCAGGAGCGGATTGCGCGGTGGCGCTGGTCATCAGGGCGGGTGCGGCGTTCAGGCCGATGGCGGCCAAGATCAGACTGATACGGGCAAGACGAAACTGGGACATGGAAAATCCTTCAATCAAAGACATAAAGACAGCCTGACGCTATAACGCATCAGCCCGCCGAACCGTGGACACGTAGCCTACATGGGCGTCGTCCGGTTGGTGCGAATTTCGGACGAAGCGCATATTGTTACATAAACTTCATTTTTGCACGCTGATTTCCGTGCGGACCGGTTCAGGCGCGCAAAAACGCCCGTCCGCGCTCGTCGAACAGATGGCAGTGCGCGGGCGGCAAATGCACCGCGATACGCTCGCCCGCGCGCAGCATGGCGCCGCCCTGCGGCTGGCGCAGCGCGATCAGGGCCGGGTCGCCCGCCATGCTGGCGTAGACGATGGTCTGGTCGCCCAGGTATTCGACGTGGCCGACCACGGCGCCGATCGCATTGGCCTGCGCACTGCCCGCCGGCAGCACCGTCATGTGCTCGGCGCGGATGCCGAGCGTGACCTTGTCGTCGATCATGGCGTCGCCGCCATCGGCGTCGGCATCGACCAGCGTGCCATCGGCCAGGCGCACGCGCACGCCGATGGCGCCGATATGCGCCACCCCGGCGGCGATGAAGTTCATTTTCGGGGCGCCCAGAAAGCCCGCCACGAACAGGTTGCCCGGATTGTTATACAGCTCGTACGGCGTGCCCACCTGCTCGATGCGCCCGCCGTTGATGACGACGATGCGCTCGCCCAAGGTCATCGCCTCGACCTGGTCGTGGGTCACGTAGATCATGGTGGTCTTGAGTTCCTTGTGCAGGCGGCTCAGTTCCACCCGCATCTGCACGCGCAGGCTGGCATCCAGGTTCGAGAGCGGTTCGTCGAACAGGAACACCTCGGGTTTGCGCACGATGGCGCGCCCGATCGCCACGCGCTGGCGCTGGCCGCCCGACAGCTCCTTGGGCCGGCGCTGCAGCAGATGGGTGATCTGCAAAATCCCGGCGGCGCGCCCGACCTGCGCCTTGAGCTCTTCGCCCTTGTGGCCGGCCAGCTTGAGCGCGAACGCCATGTTCTCGAACACCGTCATGTGCGGATACAGCGCATACGACTGGAATACCATGGCCAGTCCGCGCCTGGCCGGCGCGATATCGTTGGCCAGCAGGCCGCCGATATGCAGCTCGCCGCCGCTGATCTCTTCCAGCCCGGCGATCATGCGCAGCAGGGTCGATTTGCCGCAGCCGGACGGCCCCACGAAGACCACGAATTCGCCGTCGGCGATATCGAGGTCGATGCCGTGGATGATGGTCTGCTTGTCGTCGTAGCGCTTGACGACGCCCTTGAGGGTAACGGCGGCCATGCTCAGAGCGCCGTCGACGGCTTGGCGGCCGCCAGTTCGGCCTGCTGGCGTTCGCTGGCGCTCATCGGAATGATCTGCGACAGGATCGCCACCGGCACCGCGGCCGCCAGCACCCACAGGAAGAAGTTCTGGTACCCGAGCGCGATCTGGATGTCGCCGCTGACCCATTTGAACAGCGAGAAGCCCAGCTGCATGATCCCGGTCGCGAACGCATAGTGCGCGGTCTGGTATTTGCCCGGCGCGACCACCTGCATCATGTACAGGATCAGGCCGACGAAGCCGAAGCCGTAGCCGAACATCTCCACGCTGAGCGCCGCGCCGATCAGGGTCAGGTCGGTCGGCCGGGCGGTCGCCAGGAAGTAGAACACCAGGTTGGGCAGGTTCACCGCGAGGATCAGCGCCAGGATGGCGCGCTTGAGGCCCAGCCACGAGGTGAAGTAGCCGCCCGCGATACTGCCGATGACGAAGGCGACGGTGCCCGCGGTGCCGTACACGGCGCCCACTTCGGTGGTGCTCAGTCCCAGCCCGCCCAGATCGCGCGCCTCGCGCAGGAACAGCGGGCCGATGGTCTGCACCTGCGCTTCGCCCGCGCGGAACAGGATGATGAACAGGACCGATACCCAGATGCCCGGCTTTTTGAAAAAGTCGATGATCACTTCCCTGAGCGTGCGCGCGATCGCCTGCGCCGTGATGTCGGCGCTGGCCGGGTTCTTCGCCAGCGGCAGCGCCCAGCCGTTGTACAGGCCAAGCGTGATCATCATCGCCGCCAGGATGCAGAACACGATGGTCCAGGCCGAAGCCACGCCCATGGTTTTTTCGAAGTACCCGGCCAGCAGCAGCAGGCCGCCGGCCGAAATGAAGCGGCCGGCATTGAAGAAGGTACCGGTCCAGCCGGCGTAGGCCGCCTGTTCCTTCTGCGTCAGGCTGGAGATGTACAAGCCGTCGCAGGCCACGTCGTGGGTGGCCGAGGAGATGGCGACCAGCGTGAGCATGACGACGCAGGCGGCAAACCAGAACGGCATGTGCAGCGCCACCGCCACCAGCCCAAGGCAGACGCCCCCGATCAGCTGGAAGCTGACCACGATGATCTTCTTGCTGCTCGCCAGTTCGAGGAAGGGACTCCACAGCGGCTTGAAGATCCACGCCGACATGATGGCCGCGGTCCAGTGGGCGATGTCGTCGTTGGCCACGCCCATGCTCTTGAACATCTGGCCGGCCACCAGTGCGACCGCGAAGAAGGGCAGGCCCTGCGCGAAGTACAGGCTGGGCACCCAGGTCAGCGGGCTGCGTTCTTTTTTAGTTGTTTTAGTGAGATCCATCGACATCCTTGGGTGGGGTTTCTTGACAGCGTTACTTGACTGCGCCGTCCATGCCGCGCATGAAGAAGCGCTGCGTGAACAGGAAGGCGGCCAGCGTGGGCAGGATCGTCAGCACGGTGCCGGCGGCGATCACGCGGGTACTGCTGCCGAAGGTGCCGCGCAAATACAGCACACCCACCGACAGCGGAAATTCATCGGGCTTGCTCATCACGATCGAGGGCCAGATGTACTCGTTCCAGGCTTCGACCGCGGTCAGGATGCCGACCGTGGCCAGCCACGGCGCGATCAGCGGCAGCATGATCTTGCTGAAGATGATCCACTCCGAGGCGCCATCGACGCGGGCGGCATCGATCAGGTCTTGCGGCACTTCTTCAAAAGCCTGCTTGAGCAGCAAAATGGCCACTGCCGTGACCACGTTGGGCAAAATCACGCCGGTGTAGGTATCGACCAGCGACAGCTTGGTGACGGTGATGAAGTTCACCAGGAAGTTCACCTCCGACGGCAGCACCAGCGTCGCGAGGATCACGCCGAACACCAGTTTGCGGCCGCGGAAGTGCATGCGCGCCAGCGGATAGGCCGCCATCGAACACAGTGCCAGCTTCCAGAGCACGGTGCACACGGCGATCAGCACCGAGTTCTTGAAAAAGGCGAAAATCGGAATCGCGCGGAATACCTCCGCGAAGTTTTCCAGCGACGGCGCGCGGGGCCAGAACGTCGGCGGAAAGGCGAACACATTGCCTTCGGTCGATATCGCCGTGACCAGCGTCCACCAGAACGGGAACACGCACACCACGGCCAGCACGCACAGGATCAGGTAATGGCCGAACGTGGCCAGCGAACGCGCGCGCATCAGCGGTGCTTCGGTTTGAGGTAGCGCAGGCACACCAGCGCGATACCGATACAGATGCTCGACACCACCAGGCTGGCGGCGAGCGCGCGCGGCAGCTTGAGGTGCTTGAGGCCCTGGTCGTAGGCGTAGTACAGGGCGGTAAAGGTCGAATTCATCGGCCCGCCCTGGGTCAGCACGTCCACTTCCTGATAAGCCTTCAGTGCGGCCAGCACCGACAGGATCGTGCACACCGCAATGGTGGGCCTGAGCATCGGCACGGTGATCTTCCAGAACTGCTGCCAGCGGTTGGCGCCATCGAGCATGGCCGCTTCCTGCATGTCGGCGGGGATGGCCTGCAGCGCCGCCAGGTACATCACCATGTACCAGCCGAGGCCGCGCCACAGGGTGACGAACATGACGGCGAACAGCGCCAGGGTGTCGTCGATCAGCCAGCCGATGGGCGCGTTCGCCAGGCGCAGCTGCATGAAGACATAATTGAGGGTGCCCTGTTCGTGGAACATGAAGCCCCACATGATGCCGACCACCGACACCGTGGTCACCACCGGCACGTAGAAGGCGGCGCGGAACCAGCGGATGCCGGGCAGCTGGTTATTGACCAGCACCGCCAGCGCGATCGCACCGATCTGCACGAACGGCACCATCACCAGAAACAGCAGCGAGTTTTTCAGGCCCGTGACGAACATCTCGTTATCGAAGATGTAGCGGAAGTTGTCAAACCCGACGAACGACGTTGGCCGGATCAGGCTGTAATCGGTGAACGCGAGGAAGGAGCCGTAGGCCACCGGCCAGAACGAAAACACGGCCAGCAGCAGCAGTGCCGGTGCCAGGAACATCCATGCCTGCAGGGTGTGGCGCCGAGTATTCATCAGTGCAGCCTCTGTTTGGACAGCTTCTTGTTCCAGATCGCCACGGCCTGGTCGAGCGCCTGCTGCACGTCCTGCTTGCCGGTGACGCCCGCTTCGACGGCCTTGACCAGCGAGCGCCGGAGTTCGTCGTAATCGTCGATACCGGCCACATATAAAGTGTGCGAATGCGCCATCGAGCGCGCGCCCGCTTCCACGGCCTTTTCGGCCGCGCCGGCGTTGGCCGGCAGTGCGAGAAAATACGGGTCGGCGGCCGCCCTGACGGTGGTGGGGAACACGCTGGCCTGTTTGGCAAAGGCCAGCTGGTTGGCATCGCCCGTCAGGTACAGCGCGAACTTGCCGACCGCTGGAAGCAGCTTCGCGTCCACGCCTTTGGGTATCGCGAAATGAATCAGCCAGCCGCCATCGGCAATGCCGGTGGGGCCGAGCGGCGCCGGCGCCACGCTGGTGATGGCGTAGATCTCTTTCGCGTCGTTCTGGATGCGTTTGAGTGCCGTCGGTGGCGCCAGCAGCATGCCCAGGCGCCCGCCCTTGTAGGCGTCGACCACGGCGGGGAAGTTATCTTCGGCGAACAGGCTTTCTTTCAACAGGCCGCCGGCCTTGTAGGTCGCGGCGAGTTTCCGCACCAGCGCCACGTGCTGCGCCGAATTGAACACCGCCTTGCCATCCTTGATGACGGCCAGGCCCTGCCACATGAACAGGCCGTCGATTTTCGACAGCGCCGGAGCAATGCCGGCCTTGCCGGTGCGCGCTGCGATCTGGCGCGCGAAGGCAAGCTGCTCGTCGAAGCTTTGCGGACCGCGCGTCAGTCCCGCGTCCTTGAAGATAGTCTGGTTATAGGCGATCACGGCGACGTTGCTGTACATCGGGAAGCCGTAGGTCTTGCCCTTGAAGCGCAGGTCTTCCAGGGTGCTGGGGATGTAGCTGGCTTTGGATGCGCCGAGCAGGGCGTCGACGGGCGTGAGCAGTTCGTCGCGCGCGTATTCGTCGGCCCAGGGCACGTTCAGGTTGACCAGCGCCGGCGGCGTGCCGGCCACGATGCGCGTAACCAGCTTGGTCTGGATGACATCCCACGGGAAATCGATCCATTCGATCTTCACGCCCGGATTGGCGGCCTCGTAATTGCGCGCCACCGATTCGAAAAACGGCGTGAACTTGGGCTTCATGCTGAAGGTCCAGAACTCGATTTTCGTCTCGGCGGCGGCCGCCGAAGCCGCCAGCCCCAGTGCCATCAATGCCGTCAGTAGTATCGTTTTCATTGATGGCGCAGTCGCGTCAGTTGGTCTTGGTGACTTTGCTGAGGTGGCGTGGACGGTCCGGGTCCATGCCGCGCGCTTTCGACAGGTGCGCCGCCATCACATAGAACGCCTGCACGGCGACGATCGGGTCGAGGTCCGGGGTGGCGGCGGTCGGCAAGGTCAGGTCGCGCTCGGGCACGTCGGCGGGCGCGGCCAGCAGCACGCGCGCGCCGCGGGTGCGCATTTCGGCTGCCAGCGCAATCAGGCCGGCCTGGGTCGGTCCGCGCGTTGCGAAAATGAGCAGCGGATAACCGTCTTCGATCAAGGCCATCGGGCCGTGCTTGATTTCGGCGCCGCTGAACGCTTCCGCCTGCAGGGCCGAGGTTTCCTTGAACTTGAGCGCCGATTCGAGCGCGATCGGAAAACTGATGCCGCGTCCGACCACCATGATGTTGCGGGCCGGCGTGAGCACTTCCAGCGCCGGCGACCAGTCCACCTCGGTGGCGCGGCGCAATGCCTCGGGCAGGGCGGCCAGCCCTTCGGTCAGTTCAGGGTCGTTCTGCCACTGCGCGACAAGGCGCGCACCGGCTACGAGACTCGTGATGAAGCTCTTGGTGGCGGCCACGCTTTGCTCTTTGCCTGCGCGCAGCGGCATTGCCCATTCGGCGGCGGCGGCCAGGGGCGAATCGATATCGTTGACCAGCGCAATGGTGGTGGCGCCGCCGTCGCGGAAGTAGCGGATCGGTTCGACCACGTCCGGACTCTGGCCCGATTGCGAAATGGCGATGGTGAGCGTGTCGCGCGTGACCAGCGGCGACTTGTACAAGGTCACCAGCGACATCGGCAGGGACGCGACGATGCGGCCCATGCGCGCCATGATCAGGTAGGCGCAGTAATTGGCGGCGTGGTCGGAACTGCCACGCGCCACCGTCAGCGCGGTGTTGAAGGTGGTGGTCCTCAGCTTGCGGCCCAGTTCCGCGTAGCGTTCGACGTCGTTTTCCAGTTGCAGGGCGACGCAGTCGGCGGCGGACATGGCTTCTTTAAGCATCAGTGAGGTCACACTTTTCTCCTTCGATATAGACAGCTTTGATTTTCAGGTCGCGGTCCAGGACCACCATGTCGGCAAAGGTGCCCGGTGCCAGGCGTCCGCGTTCGGTTTCGCCGAGGTAGTCGGCGGCGTAGGTCGACACCCGGTGCGATGCGTCTTCCAGCGACAGGCCCAGGCTCACCAGGTTGCGCAGTGCCTGGTCCATGGTCAGGGTGCTGCCGGCCAGGGTGCCGTCCGGCAGGCGCACGCCGCCCATGCATTTCTGCACGCTGTGGCGGCCAAGCTTGTAGTCGCCGTCGGGCATGCCGGTGGCGGCGGTGGAATCGGTGACGCAGTACAGGTGCGGGATCGAGCGCAGCGCCACCTTGATGGCGCCCGGGTGCACGTGCAGCAGGTCGGGAATCAGTTCGGCGTACTGCGCATGCGCCAGCGCCGCGCCGACCATGCCCGGCTCGCGGTGATGCAGGCCGCTCATGGCGTTGAACAGGTGCGTGAAGCCGGCCGCGCCGTGCTCCAGTGCGGCCACGCCGTCTTCGTACGATCCGAGCGTGTGCCCGATCTGCACGCGGATGCCGGCATTACTGAGTTCGCGCACCAGGTTCAGGTGGCCGGCGATTTCCGGGGCCACGGTAATGAGGCGCATCGGCGCATAGCTGCCCAGCTGCTGCACTTCGGCCAGGGTGGCGGCGCGCGCGTAGTTCGGCTGCGCTCCCAGCTTGCCGGAGTTGATGTACGGGCCTTCCAGGTGCACGCCGAGGATGCGCGCCGCGCCTTGGCGGCGCGCGGCGCAGGCGGCGCCGATGGCTTTGAGCGCGGCCGTGATTTCGTGCGGCGGCGCGGTCATGGTGGTGGCCAGCAGGCAGGTGGTGCCGTGCTTCGCATGCATGGCGGCGATCACGTGGGGCGCGTCGCCGGCCTCCATGATGTCCTTGCCGCCACCGCCGTGCACGTGCAGGTCGATGAAGCCGGGGATGACGTAGTCGTCGCCGTTGACGGATGGATCGACCGCGCCGCCGCTGATGCTGGTGACGCGTTCGCCGAAGCTGATCGCGCCGTTGATCCAGCCGCTGGTGGTCAGGATATTGCCATTGATTGCATCGCTCATCGGCGCGACTCCGCTACGAATTCATAGTAATCACTGCGGCAGAACGAGTGGGTCAGTTCCACCGCCGCGCCGCTGTCCAGGTAACTCACACGGGTAATGTGCAGCATTGCCGCACCCGGTGCCAGGCCGGCCAGGCGCGCCTGCTCCGCGTTGGCGTTGACGGCGCGGATATGCTGCAGCGCGCGCATCGGAATGGCGCCGCGTGCCTCGAGATAGCCGTACAGCGAATCGGTCACCCCGTGCGGGTCGGGCATGTGGATGGCCGGAATGGTGGTCGTTTCGATCGCCATCACCACGTCGTCGGCGGTGCGCAGGCGGCGCAGGCGCGCCACCGGCATGTTCGGCGACAGGCCCAGCGAGAGCAGTTCCAGCGGGGCGGCCACGCCGATCTCGCGTTCGAGCCAGCGCGAGCCGGCGGTGAAACCGCGCTGGCTCAGTTCTTCCGAAAAGCTGGTCAGGCGCGAGAGCGGCTGCTCCAGTTTGGGCGTGATGTAGGTACCGGAGCCGCGCCGGCGCGTGAGCATGCCGCGGTCGCACAGCATGTCGATGGCCTTGCGCGCGGTGACGCGCGAGATGTCGAGCATGTCCGAGAGCATGCGCTCGGACGGCAGCGCTTCGTTGGCGCGCCAGTCGCCGCTGGTAATGCCGGCCGATAGTTTGTTCGCCAGCTGCATGTACAGCGGGGTGACGCTGTCGGCGTCGGGCTTGAAATCGCTAAGCTGCGCAAGCATGGTTAGTGTCCTCTCACGTGGAGTTCGATCATGCGCAGCGCGCCGCTGGCGGAGTCGCCCAGGGGAGCGACGCTGCGTGCCAGCAGGTCTGGCGGCAGGTAAGCGCGCAGCGGCGCGCCAAGGCCGCCGCACAGGGCCAGCGGCAGTTGTCCGGATGGGTCGAGCGCGTGCGCCATCAATGCCACTTCGCGCCCGGCGTCGGCCAGGATGGCGCGCGCGGTGTCGCAGCTGTCGGCATGGGCCACCACCAGCGGGGCAAGCGAGGCAAAGACGGTCTGGGTGGCGCCGCCGATCCAGACCTGGATCGCGTTGCGTTGGCCGCCACAGGCGTCGATCACCGCTTGCGCGAAGGCGCTGTGCGGCGCGCGGCCGTCGATGACTTTTTCGATGTGGGCGATGGCGCGCAGGCCCATCCAGCCGCCGCCGGCTTCGTCGCCGGTCGGGAATCCCCAGCCGCCCACTTCGCGCAGGCTGCCGTCGGCCAGCAAAGCCTGGCCCACGCTGCCGGTGCCGATGGCGACGATGGTGCCCGGTTTGCCGCCGTGCGCGCCCATCAGCGTGGTGAAGCCGTCGTTCTCGAGGCGCAAGGCGCCGAAACCGGGATCGGCGGCGATGAATTGTTCGGCCCACTGCGGATTGTGCACGCCGGCCAGGCCCAGGCCGATGGCGATGCCGGCATTGGCGGGTGGCGCGATGCCGGCCGCACCGAAGGCCGAGGCAACCGCCTCGGCGACCGAGTTCCACGCCTGCGCGATGCCGAGCGAGAGGCCGGACGGCCCGCCCTGGCCTTGTGCCAGCTGGCTGCCGTCGGCGCGCGCCAGGCGCACCCTGGTACCGGTTCCACCGCCATCGACGCCGATGAGATATTCGATCATGTGTGTTGTTGTCCGGGTTCTGAAGTGGGGAAGGTGTGGGCACTATATGATCGCCTAACCACCTTGTCAACAGGTATTTAAGTGGTATTGTAAAATAGCGAATTGGCATTGGGTGCGGAGTGTAAAAAAATGCGCCAAGTCGCTGTTTTATAAGGATTTTTAAAATTAATCGAATGGTATTAATGCGCTTGTGGATTAGTGCCAATTTGGTATGGCCGCGCAGGCGCGCGGACGTAAACGCAAGGTGGGCACCATCGGTGCCCACTGCGCTGAAAAACCGTGCCGGCGGCGTCTAGTTGCGCGACGTGCTCGCGCCTTTGCGGTCGTAGTGCATCAGTTGCGCGGCGGCGCTGGCGTTCGGCTTGACCCGCACTTCGGCGCTGCCCGATCCGCGCACGCTCACGCTGGCCTGTTGCGCCACCAGGTTTTCGCCGTCGACGCTGCCCGAGCCGCTCAGGTCGGCGGTGAGTGCGCCGACCGTGCCTTCGATGTCGATCTCGCCCGAACCGGCCACCACCAGGCGCGCCTTATCGGCGCGCAACTGCTTGACCGTCAGCTCGCCTGAGCCGTGGACTTCACCCGAGAATTGCCCGGTACCGCCCGGAACGCAGGCTTCGCCCGAGCCGCGCAGCACGGCGCTGCTGCGTTCGACGGCCAGGCCGCAGGCTTCGATGTCGCCCGAGCCGTGCGCGTCGACCTGCAAGGTGCGCGCGGCACCGGCCAGTTTGACGTCGCCCGAGCCTTTCATGGTCAGGTTCAGCTTGCCGGTTTTGAGCTGGTACACATCCACGTCGCCCGAGCCGCTCAGGTTCATTGCGAACTGCTCGCCTTCGACCTGGCTGAGCGACACGTCGGCGCTGCCCGCATTGGCCAGGCTGCGCAGGCCGGGCGCCACGATGGTGATGGTGGCGCGCTCGTCGTCGTTGAAGCTGATGTTGATGCCGCTGCGCGAACGCGGGCGCACGATCAGGGTGTCGCCCTTGACGATGGTTTCGATACGCTCCAGTTCCTTGCGTTGGCCCGACAGTTCGAGCGCTTGCGTGCCCTGGCCGGTGATCACCACTTTATAAGGGCCGGACAGTTCGATCGCGTGGAAGGGGGCGACCTTGCGCACGTCGGAGATGGTCTCGGCATGGCTGGCCGCGGCGGCGCAGAGCAGGGTGGCGAAGGTGGCTTGCTTGAGTAAGGTTGTCATGGCGTGTCTGCCGCTGGCGGCGTTGAGTTCGGAACATGAACGATACGGCCAGGGGCGCGGGCGCGCGAGCGAAAATCGACAGATGGTCGAATCGGCGGCTTGAACGGTCAGGATGGGGGAATGGCAGGAGGGGGCAGGGCGGGGGCGAGGCGGGGAGGTCGGAAAACCCGAGGGGGCGTCAGGTTTTCCGGTTTGACAGGTACTGCGCAGGTACTGCGGGCGAACGGTCGGGGCGGACCGCGCGCTTAGTGCTCGTACTGTATTAGTTCTTGTACTGTTCCAGCTGGATGGCGAAAGCGGTCTTGTAGTTCTTGACGAATTCGACGGCTTCGGCGCTCACATCGCTGCGGCTGCGCGACTGGTTGATGGTCACGGCTGGCACGCTCAGGCTCGATGCGGCAGCTGCGGAAACCGCGGTGCTGGCGGCAGGTGCGTCGGCGGCAAAGGCGGAACCGGTCAGGACCAGGGCTGCTACGGCGGTAAACAATGTCGATGCTTTCATAATATTTCTCCAGTATTAAGTCAACGTCGCGATTGTCTGCGGCGGTAAGAGCGGCGCTCTTTGAATAAGGTCAGTGTATTGCGTCTGATTGATCCGAAAAAGGTCGATTGACGCAATGCACAATTGCGGAATTCGCAATAATCAAGCTCAGTTTTTGGACATGTCCAACTGATTCGATAGCGTCGGGCGCGCATTCTTGGCCGCTTCCAGCGCTTCGGCGCGCACTTCGGCGCGGGTGCGGCTCGATGGGGCGGACAGTTCCGGCACGTTCAGGCGGGTGGCGCTGATGCTGCTTGCAGCAGCGCTCACACTCGCATTGGCCACCGTTGCGTCGGCAGCAACAGCGGAACCAGCAAAAAACACGGCAACAGCAGCAACGAAAGACAATGATTTCATGGTGTTTCTCCAGTAATTGAGTGAACGTCGCTCGCTTGCGGCGCTGACGAGTTGCCTGTTTGCGTTTGCTCGTCCATGTGAAGCAGTCTATACGTTGCGCTATCCGCAAAAAAGGCGAATAATCGCAATGCAACGTTGCGCTATCGGGGATAATCCACAATCGGGAGGCGGGATGGACAGGCTTCAATCAATGCGCGTGTTCGCCAAGGTGGTCGAGCAGGGCAGCTTTGCCCGCGCGGCGCAGGCGCTGGATATGTCGAATACCGTTGTCACGCGCAATGTCGCCGACCTCGAAGCCCATCTCGGCACGCGCTTGCTCAACCGCACCACGCGCAAACTCTCGCTCACCGAGACCGGCAAGCAATACCTGGAGCGCGTGCGCCAGATCCTGGCCGATATCGATGACGCCGACGCGGTCGCATCGTCCTCGGCGCGCAAGGCCAGCGGCACGCTGCGCATTTACTGCCATCCCGGCTTCGGCCAGTATCAGCTGGCCCGGCTGCTGCCCCTGTACGCGGCCACCGTGCCGGAGGTGGTGCTCGACGTCAGCCTGGCCGATCATGCGGTCGATATCGTCGAGGAGGGATTCGATGTCGGCATTTTCATGGGCTTGCAGAAATTCGATTCGAGCCTGATCGCGCGCCGCCTGGCCACCTCGAACGTGGTGCTGTGCGCCTCGCCCGAGTACATCGCGCGGCGCGGCGAGCCGCTCACGCCGGTCGACGTCTCCTCGCACGATTGCCTCAACTTCGCCTTCGAGCAGCTGCGCCACAGCTGGCCCGTGACATGGGAAAACAAGCAGGTCGACGTGCCGATCACCGCGCGCGTGGTGTCGAACAATATTTCGGTGCTGCGCCAGGCGGCCATTGCCGGCATGGGAATCATGGTGCGTTCCTCGCTCACACTGGAAGACGACCTGAGCAGCGGGCGCCTGGTGCAGCTGCTCAAGGGCCACCACCTGGGCCAGATGTCGCTCTCGCTGGTCTATCCGAGCCGGCGCCTGCTGTCGTACAAGGTGCGCAGTTTCGTCGATTTCATGACGGCCCAGTTTCCGCGTCCGGAAAGCGATCCCTGGCTCGCGCATGTATAGGAAGCTTGCGCCGTTTCTTTCTTGCCACACTCGCTGACATTTTGTTCATTGACGTCAATTCCCTGTGCTATATTTCTAGTCGGAATTTAGTGATTCCAGAGTGGCATCTGTAATATGCTTTCTGGCAAATTTTACAAAAACAAGATGTTTTACGGGCACTCGCTGTCCATCTCGAAAGCCCGCTCCGTGCGGGCTTTTTTTCGTCGGCTAACTTTGCTCCAGGTAGCGAAATCGCGCCGGGCAGTGTCATAATGCGACGATGTGAGAACAACCGAGGTTTATTCGCTCCGCTCACGGAACAAAAGGAGGAATAATGATCCGCTATATGGGCACGCGACAGAACGACGACGGTGCCATCGTATATGTGTTTATTATCAACGGTTTGCAGAAGGAAATTCGCGAGCACGCGCTCAAGCAGTATCCCGGCTGTTACGAGATGCTGCCCGCTGCTGCCAAGCAAAAAATCGCTGCGAACCGCAACTGGCTGTCCAAGCTATAGAATCGTTATCAGGAGATTGCAATGAGTAAAGCGCAAGACAGTAAAAAAGAATCGAAAAAAGAGCCGGCCAAGTCGGTAAAAGAGAAAAAGGAACAAAAGAAGGTCAAGAAGGAAGAGCGCGCGCGTCAGTAAGCACGCGGGCCTCGGGAGGTCGGATGCGCCTGGAGATCGGTTCGGAACAGGTTTCCCCGGCAGCGGAGCGCTTGCGGGCACTGCTGGCGCGAAGCTGCGCCCTGGCGTTGCTGGCCGCTCCCGCCGCCCAGGCCGCGCCGTCCACCTTCGGCCCCGTCATCGGCAGCGCCATCCTGTGCCGCAGCCAGCTCGACAATGCCTACTTCCACGATTATCTGGTGAGCGCCTTCGGCCCGTCGTACAAGCACGAGGGCGGCGCCTACTGGTTCAAGGCCGACGGCACCTTGTGGGGCGCGCCGGTGACCGACATCATGATCAGCGACGATACCAGCGAAGTGGTGTTCGTTGCCGCCGTGGCCGACACCACGCCCGACAAGCTCGAAGAGTCGATCCGCAACGCCGTGGGTGTGCGTCATGTGTCGATGGACAACTCGCGCTATCCCGTGCGCGCGTCCAATCCCGGCAGCAAGATCGTCTACTTCAAGACCAAGTCCAAGATTTACTGCGCCAAATACAAGCCGCTACCCGTCGGCAGCCAGCGGTGATGCACTTCCAGGGAATCCATGTATAAGCAATTCTTCAGCCTGAAGCAATCACCGTTTTCGATCGCCCCCGACCCGCGCTACCTGTACATGAGCGAACGCCACCGCGAAGCGCTGGCGCACCTGCTCTATGGGGTAGGCAGCGGCGGCGGCTTCGTGCTGCTGACCGGCGAGATCGGCGCCGGCAAGACCACCGTGTGCCGCTGCTTCATCGAGCAGATTCCGGCCGATTGCCGCCTGGCTTACATCTTCAATCCCAAGCTGACGGTGGAAGAATTGCTGCTGTCGATCTGCGACGAGTTCCGCATCGACCTGCCGCCGGCGCCGGCCGGGGCCGTGAGCGTGAAGAGCTATGTCGACGCCATCAACCGCTACCTGCTGGCCAGCCACGCGCAGGGCAAGAACAATGTGCTGATCATCGACGAGGCCCAGAACCTGTCGGCCGACGTACTCGAGCAGCTGCGCCTGCTGACCAACCTGGAAACGAGCGAGCGCAAGCTGCTGCAGATCATCCTGATCGGCCAGCCCGAGCTGCGCGCGATGCTGGCCCGGCCCGAACTGGAACAGCTGGCCCAGCGCGTGATCGCGCGCTATCACCTCGGTTCCCTCACCGAAGCGGAAACCGCCAGCTATATCGCGCACCGCCTGGCGGTGGCCGGCGGCGGTTCGTCGCGGCCATTTCCGCGTTCGGTGATGCCGCAGGTGTTCCAGTTATCCCAGGGCGTGCCGCGCCGCATCAACCTGCTGTGCGACCGCGCGCTGCTGGGCGCGTACGTCGAAAACAGCCGCGAAGTGACGCGCACTATCCTGCGCCGCGCCGGCAACGAAGTGTTTTCCGGTGGCGCCAAGGCGCCCGCGCCGAAAAAGCGCTGGCCGGCCATCGCGGCCGGGGTGGCGGCCGCAGCCGTGATCAGCGCCGCCGCCGCCTGGCAGATGCGCCCGTCCGCGCCGGGGGGCCAGGCTGCCGCCCCCGCGGCGGTGGCGGCCACCGTGCTGGCGGCGGCGCCGCAGTCGAGGGCGGTGCCGGCGGCGAGCGCGCCGCGGGCCGCCGTCACGCCGCTGGCGCATGCGAGCGAGCAGGAGGCGCTGCGGCCCCTGTCGGCCCTGTGGGGCGTGGCCCTGCCGGCCGGCGCCACCTGCGACGATGTGCTCAAGCTGAACCTGCGCTGCCATCAGAGCAAGGGCGGACTGTATGAATTGCGCCTGCTGGACCGCCCGGCCATCCTCACCCTGCGCGACGGTGCGCAGGTGAGCTATGCGCTGCTGACCGGCATGGACGACACCCACGCGCGCCTGAGCGTCGATGGCAAGGAGCAGAGGATCGACATCGGCGCGCTCGCCACGCGCTCCGACGGCAGCTTCGTGACCCTGTGGGCGATGCCGCGCTACTACCGCGACCAGGTCAGCGCCGGGGAGCAGGGCGCCGATGTCGACTGGATCGCTTCGCGCCTGGCCAAGATCAACGGCCTGGTGCCGCCCGCGGCGGACCGGCCGCTGAGCGCCCAGACGGTGGAATTGCTGCGCACCTTCCAGACCCGGCAACATCTCAAGGCGGACGGCGTGGCCGGTCCGCGCACCTACATGCGCCTGAACCAGCTGACCGGCGTGGCCGAGCCGCGCCTCCTGGCCGCCAGCGCAACGGGGAAACCATAAGATGTCGTATATTCTCGAAGCCCTCAAGAAAGCCCAGGCCGAACGCCAGCTCGGCAGCGCGCCAACCATTCACGCCATGCCGGTCCATGCAGGCGAGCCGGAACGTGACGGCGCCGGCGCCAGGCCGCTCGTGATCGGGCTGGCGCTGCTCGCGCTCGGCGCCGCCGGGGCCGCCGTGGTTGCATGGCGGCAGCCGGCCACGCCGGCGCCTGTGGTGCAGGCTGCCGCGTCGGTTGCCGCGCCGGTTACCGCGCCGGTGGCTGCCATTCCGGCTCCGGCGCCTGCTCCCGCTCCGGCGCCCGCACCAGCTCCCGAACCGGTTCCCATGCATGCGGCGGAAGCGCCGCCGCGCAAGAGCGAGCCGGTCAATGTGGCCGTGGCCGAAGCTGTCGCCAAACCCGAGCGGGTCAAGAAGGCTGAACCAGTCAAGCCTGCGCCGGTGAAAGCGGACGTGGCCAAGGCCGATACAGCGCCTCCCGCGCCGGAAGAGAAGCTGCGCACCCTGCGCGAGTTGCCCGAAGCGCTGCAGCACGAGATTCCGCCGATCGCGGTCGGCGGCTACATCTACTCCAAGAATCCGGCCGACCGTCTGTTGCTCATCGATAAGGTGCTGCGCCGCGAAGGGGACGAAGTGGCGCCCGGCCTGGTGCTTGAAAAATTGCTGCCCAAGGCGGCCGTCATGAAATACAAGGGCGAGCGCTACCGCCATCCGTATTGATGCCTTTGTACTTTGTATAATGGCGAACTCACTTGACTCACTCTACGGCGGAAAGGCCGCGCATGCACAATCTACTGGGTGTGATCGGCTGGTCCGGCAGCGGCAAGACGACCTTGCTTGAAGTTCTGGTCAGCCAGCTGGCGGCCGAGGGCCTGCGCATCAATGTCGTCAAGCACAGCCATCACGACGTGATGCTCGAACCGCCCCACAAGGATAGCGCGCGCCTGCGCCTGGCCGGCGCGGCGCAGGTGATGATCGCCTCGCCGTTTCGCGTGGCGGTCATCCGCGAACTGCGCGGCGAACCCGAACCGACCCTGGCCGACCAGCTGGCGCTGCTGGGCCCGGCCGACCTGACCCTGGTCGAAGGCTACAAATGGGAAGCCATTCCCAAGCTGGAAGTGCAGCGGCCGTCGCTGGGCCATCCGGCGCTGTATCCGAACGATCCGCATATTGTCGCCGTGGCGTCGGATGAGCCCCGGCCGGATGATCTGCCCGATAAGCTCGCCTGGCTCGACCTGAATGCGCCGGCCACGGTGCTGGCCTGGCTCAAGCAAAGAATTAATTCGCCGCAAGCCTAAAGTATGGGCGCAGGCTGCCGTTACCATTCGTGATAGCCATCAACACGGGAGAACTCTCATGGATGTTTCAGGAATCGCCTCACTGGCAACCAGCATGGCCCAGACAGGTATCAAGCAGGAAGTCGGCTATGCCGTCTTGAAAAAAGCGCAACAGATGGAAGGCCAGGTCGCTGCCCAGCTGATCGACGCGCTGCCGCAAAGCCCGCGCTTGCCGTCGAACCTCGGCAACACGATCAATACGACTGCCTGAGCCGCGCCCGCCAGGGCGCTGCCGGTTGAACAGACATTCGCTGTCCGCGCGGCAGGAGCCTGGCTCCGCCGCGCCGCGGCACGCCGCCCGGCGTCCTCCTGTCGAAGGAGGGGCCGGGTTTTTTACGTTAAAATCGCCTGCGGCATGGGGAAAGTTGTAAGGAACTGAAAAGCGCGTGCGGTAATCGCACGGCCGGCTTTACAATCGCCTCCAAGCTGGCAATTCCGGTTTCACTTCAACATTCTCAAGGAGATTCACGATGAACAAACGTCAAGCCCTGATCGCAGCCGCCCTCGCCGGCATGTACGCGGTATCCTCCGGCGCGGCCGCGCACGAACCCGGATCGATGGCCAAGGTCGACAAGGCCGAGAAAGAGAAGTGCTACGGCATCGCCAAGGCCGGCCAGAACGATTGCGCCAGCGCCAACGGCTCGCATTCGTGCTCGGGCCAGTCGACCGTCGACAAGGCGCCGGAAGAGTGGAAATACGTGGCCAAGGGCACTTGCGAAAAAGCCGGCGGCAAGCTGACCGGCAAGTAAGGGCAGGCAAGGGCAAGTTAGGGCAAGTTAGGGCAAGTAAGCTGTGACGGGCGGGGCCTTTCCGGTCGATCTTCCAGCCGGTCCCGCCTCGCCGGGCGCCGGTGTCGGCTTGCGCGCCCCGCATTACCGCCAGTTTCTCGAGCAGCGGCCCGCGGTCGGCTGGCTTGAGGTTCATACCGAAAATTTTCTCGACCGCGCGGGCTGGGACTGGCATGTGCTGCAGGACCTGCGCCGCGATTATCCCATCAGCCTGCATGGCGTCGGCCTTGGACTGGGCTCGGCGCGCGGCTTTTCATCATCCCATCTGGAACGCGTGTGCGCCCTGGTCGAGCGGGTCGAGCCCATGCTCGTCTCCGAACACCTGTGCTGGGGCGCCATCGCCGACCGCCAGCTCAACGACCTCTTGCCCATGCCGCTCAGCCGGGCTGCGCTCGACCTGCTGTGCCAGCGGGTGGAGCAAGTGCAAGACCGGCTGCATCGCCGCATTTTGCTGGAAAATGTCTCCACTTACGTGCGGTTTTGCGACGATGCGATGAGCGAGGCTGAATTCATGGCCGAGCTGGCCAGCCGCACCGGCTGCGCGCTGCTGCTCGATGTGAACAATCTCTATGTCAACCAGTGCAACCACGGCGAGGACGCCCTGGCGGCGATCGCGGCCATCGCCCCCGGCAGCGTGGGCGAAATCCACCTGGCCGGCCATCTGGTGACGCCGCAAGCCGTGATCGACCATCATGGCGACGTCGTGGCCGAGCCGGTATGGGCGCTGTACCAGGCGGCGCTGGCGCGCTTCGGGCGCCTGCCGACCCTGATCGAATGGGATACCGACGTGCCCGCGCTCGACGTGCTGCTGGGCGAGGCGCGCCGTGCGCAGCACATCGCCAGCGCCTACCCGCTGCTGGACGCCGCCAACCCCTGGCGTGGCCGCCATGCCCAGCCGCTGGCATCGGACCATCTGGCCGCAACCCAGCAGCGCTTCGCGGCGGCCCTGTTCGACCATGCCGGGGAGGGCGCCGCGCTGGCGCAATTCAAGGGGGAGGCCAACACGCACCGCTTCGGCCTGTACCGCGGCAACCTGACCGTCACCTGGAACAAAACCTTGTCGGCGGCCTGTCCGGTGCTGCGCCAGCTGGTCGGAGAGGAATTTTTCGGCGGACTGACGCGCTCTTACGGCATGGCCCACCCCTCGCTCGACGCCGACCTGAACCGCTTCGGCGCCGGCTTCGCCCGCTTCCTCGATGGTTTTCCCCACATTGCCGACTATCCTTACCTGCCCGACATGGCGCGCCTGGAATGGGCCTTGCACCGCGCCCATTACGCCCTTGACGCCGACCCCATCGGCGCCGACGCGCTGGCCGTCCTCACGCCCGAGGCCTTCGAGAACGCGCGCTACGCCCTCCATCCCGCCTGCAGCCTGATCGCGTCGCGCTGGGCGGTGGTGCCGCTGTGGCAGGCGCATCAGCCGGACAGCGGCGTCGACTTTCCTTCAGCCATGGATTGCCCCAGCGCAGCCCTGGTGGCGCGCCCGCGCTGGAAGACCGAACTGGTGGCGCTGAGTCCGGCGCATGCCGGCGCCCTTGCCGCACTGGCCGGCGGCTATACGATGGGTGAGGCGCTCGACGCCGCGTTCGCCCTCGACGAGCAATTCGATATCGGGGCGCACCTGGCGCAGTGGCTCGCGCTGGGCGTCCTGCTGGCACCGCCCGGCTGAGCGAACCGCCACCGGGCGCGGCCCGCTTGCCGCTGTGCGGAAAAAGGAAATTTTCCCGTGCCAGCGCGCACGCCGGAAGCGTTGCGTTTTACTCAAGCTATAATCATCCTTTATATCGATTTTATTCATGTCCATGAGCGCTGATCAAGCAATCGACGAATACCTGAGCAATGGCAATACCGTTACCACCGCGGTAGGAACCGTGCTGCTATCCCCGCAAGCGCGGCGGGCGATCTACAAGCGCCTGGTCAATGAGCCGGCGGCACCCTACCACATCCTGCTGACCCAGATGCTGGCGGAGGAAGTGAAGTTCCGCACCTGGATATCGGAAGAGATCGTGCAGGACGACATGAATTACTACGAAGGCATCTACCAGTGCGCCTTCCTGCTCTACCGTGTCGGCGATGTGCGCGATACCCTGCCACTATGGCAGGCCAAGTACATCAACATGGATGTGGGAAGTTCGATGGGCGCCGAGTATTTTGTCGGTGCCGGACTGGAGCAGACCCTGGCATTCCTGGCAAGCTCGCCGGCGCCGCAAGCGGCTGAGATTGCGGAATATCTGCACGGCTGGTTCGACCAGCCGGGCGCCATTACCTGGCAAGAAGCATGGGAGCGGGAACGCGCGTCGAATATCGCCTGCGCCTGAGCCGGCCATGCTCGATATTCCCGCGCGTCCGGCTTTCCTCGACTTCAAGGAGCAGTCGTTCAGCGGCGCCGACATTGCCTTCCTGCTCTCCAAACCCTCGATCCGCGGCCTGACCTTCGCCGGCTGCGATATCGGCGACGAGGCCGTGCGCGCCCTGTGCGCGCTGCCCAGGCTGGAACGCCTGTGGCTCGACGCCAGCGCGGTGACCGATGCCGGGCTGTCGGAGATCGCGCGCGTTCCAGCCCTGAACTGGCTGGTGCTCGACCATACCGGCATCACCGGCGCGGGCCTGGCGGCATTTGCCGGACATGCCGCATTGCGCACCTTGTCGCTGCGCCATACCCCGGTAAATGATGCCTGCGTGCAGCACATTGCCCGCATCCCGCACCTGTCGCACGTGGCGCTGCAGGGCAGTGCGGTCACGCCCGAGGGCATTCTTGCGCTGGCGGCCCACCCGACCGTGCGTCCCGGCATCGAGACCGCGTTCGGGCCCGCATTGGCCGACGCCTTCCTGCGCGAACAACGCCGCCTCGCCAGCCGCACCCCGCCCGGCTTCGTGCCCGCCGCCGGCGAAGAGCAGGCAATGCTGGACGTGCTGCACGGCTTTTGGGATGCGATCAGCGCCTGGGAAACCCAGCTCGCGCTCGATAACAAGGAAACGCCGGGCATGGATGACTGGCGCCAGCCGGCCTGCGCCGCCATCTTCGCGCAGTTCTGCACGCCCAAGGACCGCAAGTTCGGGCGCCCCAATGCGCTCAGCTTCAGCACGCCGCCCGAATACCAGCGGCAAACCTTGCTCGACGTGGAATGGCTGTCGGCGCGCAAGGCCTGCGTGTATGCCAGGGACGATTGGGGTGGGCAAAGCCGCTTCCTGCTGCTGAAAAAGGGCAAGGCCTGGCTGCTCGATCACAAGCAGCACTTGTTCGACGGGTGGACGACGGGGTATTTGTAGCCGCGCAGGACACGCATCGGCGGGCGGGACCAGCGGCGCCCGGGAATGACGCCGCTGTGTTGGTTAATGAAACGCGCGCATGATGCGCGCTTCGCCGGACAGATCGGCGTTTTCCACGTTGGCGGCGCGGGTCGCTTCGATCATGCGCCCGAGCTGCTCATCCTCGAACCTGGCAAGTTCTTCGGTGGCCGCGTTCAGTGCCAGCGCCAGCTTGGCCCTGGCACTGCGGTATAACACGCTGGTGTACTGATCCGTGTTCTTCAGCAATTCCTCCGCATTTTCGATCACGAGACGCAGGTCGCCGATCAGTCGTTCTTGGGTTTGCTGGTTTTCTTCAGGGTTATCCATGGTGGCCACCTTGAATCGGTTAATCACGTCTTAGAATATAAACAAAGCAAGAGTTTTCGTGTTTGTCGCGCCGCAAGAAGCCCCGCGGCGCGGCTTGTCTCTGCTCAGCATATTTCTAATATTGCCCGATTACAAGGAGATTGTTCTGCGCTGGCGCAATCAGGCGCCGTCCGTTCCGCTGCTGCGCACGCTGATGCGCACATCGCCGATGCCGACCACCTGGCCATCGCGGATCTTGGCCGTCTTGCGCAATTCCTTCTTGCCGTCGACCGATACCACGCCCGTGGCGACCAGGTTCTTGCCCGCGCCGCCGCTGTCGCACAGGCCGCTCAGTTTCAGTAACTGGTTCAGTTCGACGAACTCGCCTGTCAGGTCAAAAGTGACTTTCTGCATTTACCGCTCGTCCTAAAAAAGTAATGTAAGAACCGCAGTGTGGCGGCATCGGCGCGGCGCGTCAACGTCAAGGGCAAGGTCGGACGCGCCGCGCCGCGATCACAGTCCGGGCCGGGTCATGTCGAGCGGCACGATCCAATCCTGGAACTGTTGTTCCGTAACAAAGCCGAGCGCCAGCGCCGCCTGTTTCAGGGTGCTGCCTTCGTGCTGCGCCTTCTTGGCGATCTGGGCCGCGCGGTCGTAGCCGATGTGCGGCGCCAGCGCCGTCACCAGCATCAGCGAGCGCTCCATCAGCTCGCCGATCCGTTCGCGGTTCGGCGCGATCCCGTGCGCGCAGTGCTCGTTGAAGGAGCGCATGCCGTCGGCCAGCAGGCGCGCACTTTGCAGGAAGTTATGGACGATCATCGGCTTGAACACGTTCAGCTCGAAGTTGCCCGAGGCACCGCCCATGGTAATGGCGACATCATTGCCGAATACCTGGCAGCACAGCATGGTCAGCGCCTCGCACTGGGTCGGATTGACCTTGCCCGGCATGATCGAGCTGCCCGGTTCGTTTTCGGGAATGCTGATTTCGCCCAGGCCCGAGCGCGGGCCGGACGCCATCCAGCGCACGTCGTTGGCGATTTTCATGAGTGCCGTGGCCAGGGTTTTCAGGGCGCCGTGGGTGCCCACCAGCGCATCGTGACCGGCCAGGGCGGCGAACTTGTTGGGCGCGGTTTTAAAGCTGATGCTGGTGCGCGAGCCGATTTCGGCCGCGATGCGCCCCGCGAAATCCGGGTGGGCGTTCAGGCCCGTGCCGACCGCCGTGCCGCCGGCGGCCAGTTGCAGCAGGCCGGGCAGGGTGGACTTGATCGCATGTTCCGAGTATTCCAGCTGGGCCACGTAGCCCGAGAATTCCTGTCCCAGGGTCAGCGGCGTGGCATCCTGCAGGTGGGTGCGGCCGATCTTGACGATGTCGGCGAAGTCGCGCGCCTTCATTTCCAGCGTGCCGCGCAGGCGCGCCAGGGCCGGCAGGAGCGACTGCACCACGGCCTGGGCCGCCGCCACGTGCATTGCGGTCGGAAAGATATCGTTCGACGACTGGCCCATGTTCACATGGTCGTTCGGGTGCAGCAGGCGGCCTTCGCCGCGCGCGCCGCCCACCAGTTCGGATGCGCGGTTGGCCAGCACCTCGTTCATGTTCATATTGCTTTGCGTGCCGGAACCGGTCTGCCACACCACCAGCGGGAATTCGTCCGGATGGCGCCCGTCGAGCACTTCGTCGGCCACCTTGACGATGGCGTCGGCCTTGTCCGCAGGCAGCAGGCCGAGCGAGCGGTTGACGGCGGCGGCGGCGCGCTTGACCTGGGCCAGCGCGGCCACCAGCTCGGGCGCCATGCGCTCGGTCGAGATGGCGAAGTGTTCCAGCGAGCGCTGCGTCTGCGCGCCCCACAAGCGCTCTGCCGGTACCGCGATCGGGCCAAAACTGTCCTTTTCGATTCTTGTTTCCATTTAGCTACCTGTTTATTTGGGACTGGGGGTTAAAGAGTTTATCGCAGCGTACGTTAATTACGGCAGGGCTACAGATTTCACTGGGTCCGCCGTCATTAGCTGAGCAACATTACCATATATGCACCATTCTGGAATCGTCCGGCTGGTCCGGTCCGGCATTACCGCTATCCTCGCCCTGCTGCTGGCCGGCGCGCTTACCTGCGCCCACGCGGCCGAGCTGGGCGAGGTCCAGGTGCGCTCGTATATCGGGCAGCCGCTGGTGGCCGATATCGAACTGACCTCGCTGGCCGAGCCCGGCTCCAGCGTACAGGTACGGCTGGCCGATCCGAATGTGTGGCGCGGCGCCAATGTGCGCATGCATCCGGTGCTGTCGAACCTGACCCTGTCGGTGATGCGGCGCGATGGCCGCCAGTTCCTGCACATCACCTCGGTCAATCCGGTCGAGGGCGATTATGTGCACCTGTTTCTCACGCTTGGCGAAGGCGGCAAGCGCGAAGTGCGCGCCGCCACCTTGTGGCTGAGCCAGGATCCGCAGCCGGCGCCGCCGCCGCCGCCGCCCGCTCCGGTTCCCGTTCCCGCTCCGGTTCCCGTTCCAGCGCCGGCATCGGTATCCGCGCCCGCGCGAACGGTGCGCGCCGCTCCGGCTGTCATCGCCCCGGCGGCGCCGCGCCCGGTGCGCGTGTTGCAGCTGCCATCGGCGCCGGCATCCTGTCCCCAGCAGTTCAGCGACGAACAGATCAAGCTCTGCGCCGCGCTCGACCACAAGAATGGCGTACTGACCGCCCAGATTGTTGAACTGGAAGAAAAGGTCAAGCTGCTGCAATTGGCCATCGAAAACAAGAGCGCGGCGGCGAGCAGTCACACCGAAGCGGCCAGCACGCCGCCGCCCGTCCTCGCGCGCGCCGCCCTGGCCAAAAAGAATGCCGTCGCCGCCAAGAAAGGGGAGGGCTCGCCCTGGATGCTGATCGGCGCTGCCGTGGCCGGCGCGCTGCTCGTGATCGGGCTGGCCGTCTGGTTCCTGCTGCGCCGCCGCAAGCGCAAGGCGGCCCTTCCCGCCGACGCTGCCGAGGCCCCGGCCGTGCCGAAAACGGGCATGCTCGCCAGACTGGCGGCACGCTTCAAACGCAAGCCCAAGGCAGCTGCGCCGGCGGCGCCCGACGCCGGCTGATTTCGTTGTATATAGCAAAATGTTGTAAAAAAGACCCGCACACGGACGAAGTCGTCTACACAAGTTGGAAAACTGCGCTATACTGATTTCCGTGGTCCTGCGGGACTGCACAAACGGGCCCAGGATCTGGCGCAGCCACCAACGATAGCGTGGCGCGGCAAGCAGATAATCGTTGAAGAAACGCCTGTCCCCGGAAGCGGTCCGCCAGCCAACGATGCGCTTGCGGACGCCGGATGCAACCGGCACGAGGCGACACCAGGAGATACCTGGTGATCGCTCTCCAGAATTCTTTCCTCCCCCTGCGACAGATTTGCCTTCGGGCTATACTCTTCAGTGATCCCATCACCGAAGGCAAGCTCATGACGACGGCAACACATTCAGCACAAGCGCAATACGACCTGTTCCGCCAGCGCGGACTCAAACTCGATATGTCCCGCGGCAAGCCAGCGCCCGAACAACTCGACCTCTCCAACGACCTGCTTGACGCCTTGCCCGGCTTCAGTGCGGGCGACGGCACCGACGCCCGCAATTACGGCCTCGGCGTCGGCCTGCCCGAAGCGCGCGCGCTGTTCGGCGGCTTGCTCGGCCTGCCGGCCGCGCAGGTCGTGGTCGACGGCAGTGCCAGCCTGTCGCTGATGCATGACGTGATCGTCTACGCACTCTTGAACGGCGTGCCGGGCGGACAGCCCTGGGTCGGCCAGCAGCCGGTGTTTCTGTGCCCGGTGCCCGGCTACGACCGCCATTTCTCGATCTGCGAAGCGCGCGGCATCAAGATGATCAACGTGCCGCTCAACGACGACGGGCCGGACATGGATATCGTCGAGCAGCTCGTGGCGAACGACGCCGGCATCAAGGGCATGTGGTGCGTGCCCAAGTACAGCAACCCGTCGGGCACGGTGTATTCGGATGAGGTGGTGCGCCGCCTGGCCGCCATGAAGACGGCCGCGCCGGACTTTCGCCTGATGTGGGACGACGCCTATCGCTTTCATCACCTGACGGACGAGAACGTGCGGATTGCCGAGATCGTTGCCGAATGCGCCAGCGCCGGCAATCCGGACCGGGCGATCGTGTTCGCATCGACCTCGAAGGTGAGCTGGGCTGGGTCGGGCATTGCCGCGCTGGCGTCGTCGCCGGCCAACATCGCCTGGTGGACGCGCCATGCGGGCATCCGCAGCATTGGCCCGGACAAGATCAACCAGCTGCGCCATGTGCGCCTGCTCAAGGATGTGGCCACCGTGGAAGCGCTGATGACGCGCCACGCGGCGCTGCTCAAGCCCAAGTTCGACGCGGTGCTGGCGCAGTTCGGCGCGCACCTGGGCGATGTGGCGGGGGTGTCGTGGACGCTGCCGAAGGGCGGGTATTTCATCGATCTGGTGACGCCGCCGGGGGCGGCGAAGAAGACGATCGCGCTGGCGAAAGAGGCGGGGATTACGCTCACGCCGGCTGGCGCTGCGTATCCGTACGGGGTCGATCCCGAGGATAGCCATATCCGCATCGCGCCGAGTTTTCCGTCGCTGCCGGAGATTACCCAGGCGGCGGAGGGGATTGCGCTGGCGTTGAAGGTGGCTGTGGCTGGTTGATTAGCCTCCCGCCGTTCCCGTGCCGCCGCCCTTGGCGCGGGAACGACGAATAAAAAAAGCGCCCTCAGGCGCTTTCATTGACTTCCGTTACCAGCTCAGTGCGTCGCGCACATCACATCCGACAACTGCCACGGCTCGGTGATCTCGCGCACGGCGCGGTCGTTGGCCATGATCTGCTTGAGCAAATCGATCTTGCGCATGCGCGGAGCGCCATCGAGTGCCGGCACGCCGGTCTTGGTCGCCGACGCCTGCTGCGCGCACTGCGTTTCCAGATGCGCCAGGCCGGTCCAGTCGCCTGCTTTTGCCGCAACCGCCATCTTGCCAGTCAGACCAGCAATATTTTCGTACATCGAGAGAACTTCGTTGGAGGTCATGCGCTCACCTGGCCAAAAAATTTATAAAGATTACCGCGTGTCCTTCCATAACGTCGGGATTGCGCGGAACTTTAGGCCTTTTTCAAAAAAATCCGAAAATATTTTTAGCTTGCTTAATTGATAAGCTCTTCCAGGCCGCCGCTCAGCTCGCCCAGCGGCGGAATCCCGGCAAACAACGCGTCCGGCGGCACGCCCAGGCCGGTCGCCAGCGCCGCCGTGAAGCAGGCTGTCAGTTCCGCATCGTTCGGCTGCCGCTCCTCACAGCGCGCGCGCAGCACGGCCAGGTGAATCACCGCCGCCATCCGGTACGAAGGCGACTCCGGCGTCGGATCGCCGAAGTGGCGCAAGGTCTGGTGAAACAGGTCGGGGAACTTCCAGCGTGCCGCCAGTTCCGCCCCCACTTCACTGAAATCGTAGCCGAACAGCGCTTTTTCGGCCGCGATGCGGCCATTCTCGTACGGCCCGACCGTCTGGTCGAGCTCGCGTGCCTGCTCCGCCACGCCCGCATGCATCACCAGTTGCCCGATCCCGTGCATCATCCCGATCGTGAACGCCAGGTCGGTATTGGCGCCGATCTGCTTGGCGATCCACTTGGCCGCCACCGCCGTGTGCAGGCTGTAGCGCCAGAAGCGCTTCAGATCGAGGCCCGGCACGGTCTTGAAGCTGCCCACCAGGCCGGAACTGATCACCAGGGTACGCACCGTCACAAAACCGAGCATGCGCACCGCGTCGCCCACGTTGCCGATCCGGCGCGAGACGTGATAGTAGGCCGAGTTGGCCAGCCGCAGCAGCTTGGCGCTCAGCACCGGGTCGAGCGAGAGCTTGCGCGCGATCTCTTCGACCGCCACATCCGGGTCGTCGAAACTGCTGATCAGTTCTGCCACCACTTTGGGCGCGGAGGGCAGGGCGTTCGGATTCTGAAGCAGGGTCTCGAGGGTCATGGTGTCTCCTGGTTGATGCGGGCTCGGGGCAGCCAGACTATATAGAGAAACATTGGGCAGCGCTACTGCAGCGCCATGGTTCCCGTTTTACGCACTCTGGCCGCCTATTGTGCAGTTTGTCGCATTTGGTGTACGTTTCGCACTGCGCCCGATTAGAGTGCAGCTTGGGAAGTCGCGCCGGTCCTGGCGCCGCCACGAAGAGAGAAAAGACATGACATTATTGAAAGCCCGACGTCTGGCCGCCGCCATCGCGCTCGCCTGTACCGCCTTTGCCGCCCACGCCGAAGCCCCGTACGCGTTCGCCACCACGCCGGGCAAGCTGCCCAAGGATATCGTACCGGTGCAGTATGCCGCCCACCTGATCCCCGACCTGGCCGCCAATACCTTCCTCGGTTCCGAAACGGTGGAAATCGAAGTGCTTAAAACCACCTCCCTCATCATGCTCAACGCCGTCGACCTCGAGATCGACGCGGCCAGCCTGTCGGGCAAGAACATCGGCTCCCTGAAACTGACGCCCAAGATCGACAAGGAACAGGAAACGCTCAGCTTCGCGCTGGCGCAGCCGCTCGAACCTGGCCGCTACAACCTGGCCCTCAAGTTCCACGGCGTGATCAACCGCGAAGCGCGCGGCATGTTCCACATGAAGTACAAGGCCGGCAGCGCGTCGCGCACCATGATCGCCACCAACATGGAGCCGACCGACACGCGGCGCATGCTGCCGACCTGGGACGAACCGGCCTTCCGCGCCGCCTTCAAGCTCACCGTCGACCTGCCGGCCAGCTTCAAGGCCTACTCCAACACCCCGCTCGAACGCCAGGAAAAGCTTGACGGCGGCCTGCAGCGCTTTCACTTCGGCGTCACGCCCAGGATGTCGAGCTACCTGGTGGTGCTGGTCGCGGGCGAACTGGAACGGATCAGCGCCAGGCAGGATGGCGTGGAGATCGGCATCGTCACCACCGAAGGCAAGCAGGAGTCGGCCGCCTACGCGCTGGCCGCCACCAAGGACCTGCTGCGCTACTACAACAAGTACTTCGGCCAGCCCTACCCGCTGCCCAAGCTGGACCAGATTGCCATCCCCGGCGGCTTTAACGGCGCCATGGAAAACTGGGGCGGCATCGTCTACAACGAATCGGCCCTGCTGGTCGACCCCAAAAAGAGTCCCGACCATGTGCGCCAGAACTCGTTCGGCGTCAACGCCCACGAAGTGGCGCACCAGTGGTTCGGCAACCTGGTGACCATGGGCTGGTGGGACAACCTGTGGCTCAACGAAGGCTTCGCATCGTGGATGGCGACCAAGGCCACCGACCATTTCCATCCCGAGTGGCGGGTGCAGCTGGCCGCCCTGGCCGACCGCGAAAGCGTCATGAACCTGGACGCGCGCAAGACCACGCACCCGATCCAGACCCCGGTGCTGACCGAAGCGCAGGCCGCCGATGCATTCGATGCGATCACCTACACCAAGGGCCAGGCTTTCCTGCGCATGCTGGAGGCCTACCTGGGCGAAGAGCCCTTCCGCAAGGGCATCCGCGCCTACATCGCCAAGCACCAGTATGGCAACACCACCACCGCCGACCTCTGGGCCGCGCTCGAAAAAGCCTCCGGCAAACCGGTCGAAAAGCTGGCCTCCGACTGGACCACCCAGCCCGGCTTCCCGCTGCTCAAGGTCGAACAAAGCTGCGAGAACGGCAAGCGCCGCGTGACGCTGTCGCAGGAACAGTTCCGCCTCGACGAACCGGCCCTTGAAAAACGCCTGTGGAACGTACCGGTGCAAGTGGGGACCGTCAACGGCAAGGCCAATTACGCCTTGCTTTCGGGCGCCAGCAGCACGGTAATGCAAGCGTCGTGCGACGGCACGCTGGTGATCGACCCGGCCAGCGTCGGCTACTTCCGCGTCCAGTACGACAAGGCCGGATTCGACGCGCTGGCAGGGCAGGCCGCCAAGCTGCCCGACACCACCCGGCTCAAGCTGCTGGGCGACACCTGGAGCCTGGTACAGGCCGACCGCCTGCAGCTCGACAGCTACGTCAAACTGGTCTCGGCCTACGCCGACGAACCGCGGCTGGCGGTATGGGACGCCATTCTCGCCAATCTGGGCACGCTCGACACCCTGGCCGAAGGCGAACCGGAACGCGCGCTGGTGCGGCGCTATATAACCAGCCTGGCGGCGCCCAGGTTCGCGCGCCTCGGCTGGGACGACAAGCCCGGCGAATCGACCGAAGAGCGCCAGCTGCGCGCCTTGCTGGCCGGCGCGTTGGCCAGGATCGGCGACCCGGCCGTGATCGCCGAAGGGCGCGCCCGCTTCGCGCGCTTCCTGCGTGAGCCGGCCAGCGTGTCGCCATCGATGATCGACTTCGTCATGCGCGTGGCCGGCCGCTACGGCGACGCCGCCACCTACGACGCCCTGGCCAGCCGCGCGGCGCAGGCCCAGACCGACGAAGAACGCAACCGCTACGCGCGCTCCATGGCCCTGGCGCGCGACCCGGCGCTGGCCCAGCGCACCCTGAAAATGGCGCTCTCGCCCGAACTGCCGGCGCAGCTGACCTCCACCCTGGTACCGGCGGTGGCGCGCGCCGAACACGTCGAACTGGCGTGGGCGTTCGCCACCGCCAACCGCGACGCATTGATGAAGGACCAGGAATCGGTTGACCAGAACCGCTTTTTCCCGAGCGTGGTATCGTCCTCCTCCAAGCCGGCCCACGCGGACATGATGGAAGCCTACGTGAAGCAGAACTTCGGCCCCGATGCCCAGGTCGAAGCGCAACGCGTGGCCAATGGCATCCGCACCCGCGCCGCCCAGAAAACCCGTTTGCTGCCGCAAGTGCGCGCGGCGTTCAAATAAACACAGCATCAAGGAACGACATGAAAACCAACTGGACCCCGATCAAGACTGCCCTCAGCCTGGCCCTGTGCGGCGCCTCGCTGGCCTTCGCCCCGGCCCATGGCGCCGGCCAGGACGCCGCCCCGGCCGCCAAGGCCAGCACCGCCCCCGTGCTCCCGGGCGACGACTTTTTTGCCTACGCCAACGGCGACTGGCTCGCCAAAACCGAGATCCCGGCGGACCGCAGCAGCTGGGGCGCCTTTGCCGCCATGGCCGAAACCAGCAACGCGCGCATCGTCAAGCTGATCGACGAAGTCGCGGCCGACAAGAAGGCCAGGGGCGAGGCGCGCAAGGTGGCCGATTTCTACCGCACCTTCATGGACGAAGCGGCCATCGAAGCGAAAGGCACCGCGCCACTCAAGCCGCTGCTGGCGAAGATCGACGCCATCAAGGACAAGGCGCAGCTGGTGCGCGCGCTGGGCGCCTCGCTGCGGGCCGACGTCGACCCGCTCAACGCCACCAACTTCTTCACCGAGAACCTGTTCGGCCTGTGGGTCGCGCAGGGCCTGAACGACCCGACCCGCAACACCCCCTACCTGCTGCAGGGCGGCCTGGGCATGCCGGACCGCGCCTACTACCTGACCGATAGCCCGCGCATGGCCGAGCTGCGCACCAAATACAGGCAGCACATCGGCGCCATGCTCAAGCTGGCCGGTTACCCTGATGCCGAGGCGCGCGCGGCCAGGGTATTCGATCTCGAAATGAAGATTGCCCAGTCGCACGCCAGCCGCGAGGACTCGGCCGACGTCCTGAAAGCGAACAACAGCTGGACCCTCAAGGACTTCGCCGCCAACGCGCCCGGCATGGACTGGGCCGCGTTCTTCAAGAGCGCCGGCCTGTCGGGCGCGCACAACTTCATCGTCTGGCATCCGGGTGCGATGAAGGGCGCCGCCGCGCTGGTCGACAGTACCGACATCGCGACCTGGAAGGACTTCCTCGCCTTCCACCAGGTGAACCACTTCGCCCCGGCCTTGCCGAAGGCCTTTGCCGACCAGCGCTTCGAATTTTCCGGCAAGGCCATGAGCGGCACGCCGCAGCAATCGCCGCGCTGGAAGCGCGCACTGGCCGCCACCAACGACGCGCTCGACGAAGCGGTCGGCCGCATGTACGTCGAACGCCACTTCCCGGCCGAGAACAAGGCGCGCGTGCAGAAAATGGTCAGCAACATCATCGCCGCCTTCAGCAAGCGCATCGACCAACTGGACTGGATGGCCCCGGACACCCGCGCCCAGGCGCAGGAAAAGCTCAAGACCATGTACGTCGGCGTGGCCTATCCGGACCGCTGGCGCTCGTACGCGGGCCTGAAGGTCGTGCCGGGCGACGCTCTCGGTAACGCCGTGCGCGCCGAACAGTTCCACTACGCGCAGCAGATCGCCCTCCTCAAGCAAAAGGTCGACCGCACCGCCTGGGCGATGCCGCCGCAACTGGTCAACGCGGTCAACCTGCCGCTGCAAAACGCCATGAACTTCCCGGCCGCGATTTTGCAGCCGCCGTTCTTCGATCCCAAGGCATCCGATGGCGAAAACTACGGCGCCATCGGCTCCATCATCGGCCACGAGATCAGCCACAGCTTCGACGACCAGGGCGCGCAGTTCGACGCCCAGGGACGCCTGCGCGACTGGTGGACCAAGGAAGACATGGCCCATTTCAAAGGCGCCGCCGACAAGCTGGTGGCGCAGTTCAGCGCCTACAAGCCGTTCCCCGACCTGGCCGTCAACGGCCAGCTGACGCTGAGCGAAAACCTGGCCGACCTGGCCGGCGTGGCGGCATCCTACGATGCGTACAAAGCCTCGCTGGGACAGGCGGCGCCGGCCGACGCCGACAAGCAGTTCTTCCTCGGCTACGCGCGCGCGTGGCAGACCAAGGTGCGCGAAGCGGCTGCGCGCCAGCGCATGCTGACCGACGGCCACGCACCGGCCGAATACCGCACCGCCATCGTGCGCAATCTCGAGCCGTGGTACAAGGCCTTCGACGTCAAGCCCGGCCAGGCCCTGTACCTGGCGCCGGCCGAACGCGTCAAGGTATGGTAAGAAAGGACGTGCCATGAGCCAGGATATCGACGACATCACGCGCCTCACCCTGGCTCACTACGACAGCACCGCCGAGCAGTTCTTTCGCGGCACGGTGGACCACGACGTCAGCCAGAACATCGCGGCGCTGCTCGACGCCATCGAAGCCGAGGCGCCGTACACCTTGCTCGACCTGGGCTGCGGCCCGGGTCGCGACCTCAAGACCTTCAGCGCCCTTGGCCACCGCGCCATCGGCCTGGATGGTTCGGGCGAATTCGCGGCCATGGCGCGGGCCTACAGCGGCTGCGAAGTGTGGCATCAGGACTTCGTGCACCTCGACCTGCCGGCTGGCCTGTTCGACGGCGTGTATGCCAACGCCGTGCTGTTCCACGTGCCCAGCCGGGCGCTGCCCGAGGTGCTGGACAAGCTGTACGCGGCGCTCAAACCAGGCGGCGTGCTGTTCAGTTCCAACCCGCGCGGCAACAACCAGGAGGGATGGAACGGAGCGCGCTACGGCAGCTACTACGACTTCGATACCTGGCAGGAATACATGATCGCGGCCAACTTTTCCCCGTTGCATCATTACTATCGCCCACCAGGCTTGCCACGTGAACAGCAGCCATGGCTGGCGAGTGTCTGGCGCAAGCCGAAAGGCGAGCCCGACGGTTGAGGCGTTCGGTTAGTTAGCGAACGGAACGATTGATCGGATCGTCCTATTCTGAATCCGTCGCACAGTCAGTGCGCCCCGCAGTTTCACTCACCATATGAGGTACCGAAAATGAACGAGGACCAAGTTAAAGGTAAAGCGAAAGACATCGGCGGCAAGATCCAGGAAGAAGTCGGCAAAGTGGTCGGCAGCAGCGAGCAGCAAGCCAAGGGCTTGTCGAAGCAGGTGGAAGGCAAAGTCCAGGAAAAATACGGCGACGCCAAGGAAGTGCTCAAGGATCAAGGAAACCGCTGATCCGGCTCAGAAA